>JBDKTA010000040.1 GCA_039680605.1 Planctomycetaceae bacterium
AACGGGGAGGCAGGGACGCTCGCCGCCCCCTGCACCCCAGGCACCCCGGCAAAGGGCGAGGACATGACAACGAGCGGTAGCCGTCGAGGGCTTAGGCTCAGGACTGCACGTCCCGATTCGCACAACACAGTGCCACCGCCAGCCCGACCACTTGCCGCACGTTGTCGCAGCCTCGACCCCGCCAGCCGCCCAGGACACCGCGAGAAGGCCCGCAACGGGGCGACACTCTGCGGACGGTGCCTGAGGCGGACTGACGGTCGGTCTTTCAATCTGTGCCCTCCTGACGCCCGCCAGGGGCACCCCCGACGTGCCCGCCGCCCAGCCTTGCAGCCAGCCGACGAGCAGCCCCGGCCAGAGGGTTGGCATCCGTGCCGATTGGCCCGCCATGGTTCACGCACTCGACTAGGACGGCCAGGATCGCGGCAACCAGATCGGCAGCCGCCGCGTCGGTTTTGGCGTCAGCCGATTCTGAAAAGTGCGGTTTTTCCCCGGATTCTTGAGGGTGTTCGACTACTCTCAGGCGTAGTTAGATACTGCCCCGAAGGGCCGTAGCCAGGACAACAAGGTGTCGAATCTCTTCCGGCCCCCCGGAATTCCAGAAAAGCCCCTCCCTGTTCCCAACACCTGCTGCCGCAACTACAAAGCCGGTCTCATCGAGATCGTCAACTTCGAAGCCGGCGCCGCGACGCTCCTCCGTGAGATCACCGGCAACGGGAAATCCCCCGGTGCTCCTGTGCGGCTGCAGCGACGTACACATCTGCCACCGCAAGATCCTGGCTCAGTGGCTTGGCGGCCTGTGGCAGATGGAAATCAAGCATTTGACCCTGAGCTCAGTCGAAGGGCATACCTCCGGTGGTCCTGGCCGCCGTAGCCTCGGTGAAGGAGGCTTGGCCGCCCCGGAGAATGGGGACGTGGAGGCCGGCAGAAGCTCTTTTAGCGGATGCGCCGCCGGTGTTTGGGCACGCTGACCCACCAGGTCAGAAGACGTGGCTCGCAGCCACGGCGGCGCCGTCAACAGTTGGGACTATGGGACACTCTATCGGTAGTAGTTGAACCAACTCCCGTGGCAGTTGGTGTCAAAGTTCTCTTTTGAGTCGAAGGCAATGGCAATGCCATTGCTTGCGAGATAGCCAAATTCATCATACGGCTCGACGAGTCGTGCATATTCAGCAGCATACACTTCCCTCAATCCTCTGCTTTCGGCCTTCTTGACCTGCATCTCTGTAAAGAAGAAGAACGTCGCACTGCTGAATAGACGAGATATCTTCCATAGTTCTGGATTGTCTAGCCGCTGCCTGAGTCGCTCAAGGGCCCACTCTGTCACCCGTTCATTCGCTTCAATCCTTGCGACTCTCTCAAATGCTGAAAAGATGACAAAAAGGCGTTCCGTCGGAAACCGATGATCTTTCAGTTCCTTCACTATCTGCTCAAAATGCCGAAGTACCTGTTCTTGTTGCAGTCTGCCGAAGTTGCCATCCGAGCCGCGAAAGTGTTTCGCGTCTTTCTCGAACTCTAATATTACATCCAGTCTGGAACGATCAGGTGCCTCTGGCATGTCCTTGTCATAACGAATGTTCAGCACGTGGACGTGCCAGGAGGAGGCAATCCAGGCCGCCAACTCACAGAACGGAGAAGGAAGCGGCTTGCCCTTTTTCTTTATAACCTTGGTCGCCAGATAGTCAGGGTCCGATGGCATAATCATGCAGGAATAGTACCAGCATTGGCCCGCAGTCTTCCATAATTCCGGACCCCGGCATACAAGGATGCTCAAGGTCGGCGGACTGGAATGCCGTGCCAACGGGCGGTGGGATGATCTGCAAGAACCCAGTATCCGCCGCCCATACCCGCCGATGCGCGGTTCTACGAACATCGGCCTTGGTGCTTATCGCGGCGTGCCGGAGGGTTTCAGTTCGATAGTTCGTTCGCCGCCGGACCAGCGGACTTTCAGGGTTACCGGATGGCTCGCGTGTGCGGTGATCCGCGGCTCTTGGGATTCGCTCTCTCGCGCCGCGCAGTGCAGGTCCAGCAGCGCCTCGGGGCCAAACGGATAACGGTCCACGCCGTGGGCTTCCTTCAGGCGGATGTCCCACGTCAGTGCATTGCCTGGCACGTCCGGGCGCAGGCCAAAAACATACTCGAAGAGCACCGCGATGGGCGGCAGGCCCGTCCAGCCGACGAAGTCGCGCCGGCAGCACCCGGTGGCGGAATCGGGGGCGTAGTTCTCGAAAACGGTGCCCGTCTGGCCGAAGACGTCCACGACAGCGTTCACGTGGTTGAGGCCGATTTCGTGGGCCAGGTCATCGCGGCCGGTCCGCGTCAGCCCGCGCAGAACCATGTAGTTGGTTGGAGCCCAGACGGCCCCGCGCCAATATCCGCCCGCAGGGTCGAAGGCAGGATGGTCAGCCGAAAGCGTCGGTACACGATGGGCGCGGCGGAATTCGCGCGGGTCGTCCAGGTGGGCGATGAAGCTGGATTCACGCTCTGGCGGGACCGCCCCGGCCAGCAGCGCCCAGTACGCCCCGATGCTCTTGACGTCCGACAGCCGGCCGTCGCGGTGGCGGTCGACGTAGAACGCCTGCCGCTGGTCCCACATCGTCTCGTTCACCAGGGTCGTCAGCGCGTCGAGCTCCCGCTGCGCGTCGGGCAGTTCGCCGGCACGGCCGAGCACGCCGGCCATCGCCAGCAGGAGGCGGTCAGCGAGAATCTGCTGGCACGTGGTGTCGATCCACGCCATGTGGCCATGGTCCCAGGCGTCGTGGCACCCGGCCGGGAGGCGCGGCTGGTTGTCCATGCCGCAGCCCCATCCAGAGGCGAAGAAGCTGCCATCGGGCCACGTGCGGTACTTGCGGAACCACTGCGTATAGGCGGCCAGCGGCGCGAAGACCTTCGCCAGCCGTTCCGTGTCGCCGGTGTTATTGAAGTACTCCCACTCGCACCAACCCATGATGTTCGGGCCGGTGCTGGAGGGGTCGAATCGTTCGAAGCGTTCCTCGCCATCGGCTTCATTGTTCTCGCGGCAGATGAAACCGTCGGGATGCTGCAGGGCGTAGAAGTTGTCGAGCGTCCGCTGGAAGTTGAACGCGCGCGAGCCGTACCGCGCGAACATGAGAATGAATGCGGAATCCCACATGAACAGGCAGCCGTTGAACGCCGTGTCAATGAAGTTGCTGACGAACCGGCTGCCCGGCGCCGGCTGGCGCAGGTTGCCCATCGCCAGTTGCCAGGCCCGCCAGTAGCACTCGACGACATCGCTGCGCCCCTGCCAGATCGGCGAGGGAAGGATGCCCTTGACCTGCTCGAACGTCGGCAGGGCTGTCTGTTCCGGCTCAGCGCCGATGAAGGCGTTCTCTTCGACGAAACGATTGGGCACGTGAGTGTTGTATTTCATGCGGACGCTCCTCGGGCTTGGGGATATCCCAAGCCGCGGCGATTGTACCGGCCCCGGCGGGCCCAGGAAATACACTGCTTTGCCCCAATGAGTTTGCTGCGGCCACCTCGAATCCGCCGTCGCCAATGCCGCAAGGGGCCGCGAGTGGAGCAGCGGTTGCTGGCCGCCTGTCCCGCGTGTCGCGTTGCCACCCACCGTTCTTCTCTGTATTAGCGGCGGAGCTTGCTCCGCGCGTTGTTTGGCGGGAAGAGTTACCCTCGCCCCCAAAACCGCGCGGGGCAAGCCCCGCCGCTAACCCAACTTCCGCAGTTGGCGACGTAAGTGCTTTATTATCAAGGGCAGCGCCCTGAAAGTCTTCACTACATCGCTACGAAGCAGTCAGCGGCGGGGGCATGATCTTCATCCTCGACGGCAG
>JBDKTA010000041.1 GCA_039680605.1 Planctomycetaceae bacterium
ACCTGCCGTCGAGGATGAAGATCATGCCCCCGCCGCTGACTGCTTCGTAGCGATGTAGTGAAGACTTTCAGGGCGCTGCCCTTGATAATAAAGCACTTACGTCGCCAACTGCGGAAGTTGGGCTAGCTTTCTCGAAGAATCTCCTGAAGGCGGGCAATGAGGGGCGGAAGATCTTGTCTTATGATCGCCCAGAGGATGTCAAAGTTGACTGCATCATAACCGTGAGCAAGACGACTGTCGGATCATGCCGCGTCATACACTACTTCCGCCTCTTGCGCCACTTCATCCCGAAAGTATTTGCTGAGGAACCCGGTAGTATTCAGATCGACTTTTCTGCCGAGGATTTCGGAAAGCTCATCCTGCAAATCAAAGAAGGTCAGCCCCACGCGGATACCTGGCTCAAACTCCACCAACACGTCCACATCGCTGTCGGCGCGGAAATCATCGCGCAGCACCGAACCGAACAACGCCAGCCGGCGAATGTGATTTCGGCGGCAGAACGCTTGAAGTGCCTCACGGGGTATATCTATCTGAACCATAGGGCCACCTCTTCATATGTATCGTCAAGCCTGCACTTTTTCCACTAATTCCATCAGGCCTGTCACCGCGAGCGACTTGCTGTTGACGTTCAACCGCAGTGTCTGAATTTCAAACGGCGTCAGCGAAACGTCCTGGGCGACGCCCATGCCCGGCAGGCGCAGCGTCGTGTTGCGCGCCTGACCGGTCGGCTCGAAAAGGCGGATGATGTAGTCGTCGCCGCTGCGGGCCTTCTTGAAAGCCGTCATTAAGACGGACGGGTCGTCGATCGTCGCCAGCGGGGCCGGCTTTTCGCCGCCGCCGGCGGGGAAGAACGACAGCACGAACGGCTGTTCGTTGCGGGCCAGGGCTTCGCTGTCGACCGTCGCCATGCGGGCCGCGACCTCGCCGGCGTTGATCCAGATGCGGAAGAGCCGCTGGCCCTGGTCGATGCGCGGCGTGAACCGGTCGTCCGGCGTCAGGGGACGGTCGGCAATCGGATGCGCCGAATACGCCGGCGAACGCAGCAGCGACAGGCGGATCTCGCCGTCGCAAAAATCGCTGCCGTAAATGCCTTCGTTGATCACGCTGACGGCGCGGCCGCTGGCGGCGCAGACGGCGGCCGTCCATTTCTGAGCGACAACCTCTTTACGTGGCACAGCCTTTCCAGGCTGTGTCAGCACAGGCTGGAAAGTCTGTGCCACCAGCTCTGCCGTGCCGTACGCTACCTGGCCGGCGTAACGCGACTGGCCCAGCGTCGTCGGCAGGGCGAGTTTGAGCATGGCCGTCTTTTCATTCCAAAGCACGCGCGTCTCGACCTCGATCTCGGCGCCGACCTTCGGCAGCTTGTAACGCTGGCAGATGAACGAGTGCCCATACGACAGTACGGCCTCGATCACGGTTCGCACCGGTCCGTCCTCGATGACGCGCACCGACGGCAGGGTCTTTCCTCGCACGCCGGAGAACGCTGTGCCCGCCTCGGGGCTCATCAGCTCGAACCGCCCGGCGATGTCGGCGAAGCTCTGCTTGCCCGTGACGATCCATGGGTCGTCGGTGTCCTTCATCACCAGCGGGGCCATCGCGCCGCCGGCGAGATAGTCGACCCCGTCGACACGGTAGCGGTCCATCAAACCGGTGCCGGCGTTGATGACCACTTCCAGTCGCTCGCTGCGGAACGTGAAGGCGCCGTCCTTCTCAATCAGCTCGGGTTTGGGTTTTCCGCCGGGCAGAACCTCCAGCGTGCAGTCGAAGCGGTTCACCTGGAGCGGCTGGAGTTCGGCATAGAACGCGACGCGCTTGCGCCAGTCGAGGCTGAGGTTGGAGTCTTCCTTCTCGACCTGGCAAGGCAACGGATGGCCGTCCTGATGGACGGTCGGTTGCGTGAACTGGCCGGTCCAGTCCTGGTCGGCCAGTTGGAACTCGCACTCGAAGACGCCCTTTACCGGCCACGGGTGCGGGTTGTATGCGAGAATCGGGATCTGCCCCTGCGGGGCGGCGTCTTGCCCGCGGCACAGCGCGAAGAACGCCCGGGCCTCGAGGCGCGAGAGAATCTCCAGGCCGTGATCCATCAGCCGCAGTGCCGCCTGCTCGACCGGCTCGATCGAAGAACCGGGCAGAATGTCATGGAACTCGGCGGTGAGCAAATCCTCCGTTGCCTGGTTCAGGTCTTCGGCGGGATATTCAATCAACCCAGCCAGCGAGGCATGCGAGAGCATCTTCTCGGCCGCAAACAGGGCATTTTCCAAGCGGCGGTGCTTCTGTTTGACGAGTACCTGCGAGGTATAGCAGCCCGGCGCCCAGGCGTTGAGGTCGCCCTCGTGGCGGGGCAGGGCGGCGCCGGCGGATTTCAGCTCTGCGAAGTAAGCTTCCGGCGTCGAGTGGCAGATGCCCGCTGGCGCGAGTTCGGCCGCCAGGGCGTTGATCTGCTCGATATCCACGCGCGAAGGCCCGCCGCCGTGATTGCCCACGCCCCAGAGCAGCAGGCCGATGTCCTTGTCCGGCCTGGCGGCGATGTAGTCGCGCACCTTCTTTGCCGCCTGCCCGCGCGCGGCGAGATAGTGCCCCCATGCGCGGTGGCCGGTCAGTGTCGAACCGTCGTAGCCGACCCAGGTGAAGTCGTCGCCCGGCAGCGGGCAGTCGTTCTTGTCCGGGCGGCAGAAGATGTACGAGTCGAAACCGCACTTGGCGAGAATCTGCACCAGACCCCGCGTGTGACCGAAGGGGTCGAAGTTGATCGCCGTCGTCGGCGCGGCGCCGAAGCGGCTGGCGAAGTACTCGCGCCCGGCGAGGATCTGCCGCACGAACGATTCGCCGCTGGGCATGTTGCAGTCCGGCTGCAAGTGCCATCCGCCCATGATGTGCCAGCGCCCCTGTTTGACCAGCCGCTGGATGCGGGCAAAGAGCTGCGGTTCGTACTCTTCGACCCATCGATAGAGGATGGCCTCGTTGTGGTTGAACACGAAGCCGTCGAACTGCTCGCAGAAATCCGCGGCCGTCCGGAAGGTCGAGATCGCCTCGGCGGCGCCTTCCTGCCACTGCCACAGCCACACGGGGTCCAGGTGCGCATTGCAGATCAGGTGAGTCGATTTCATGGCAGGATGTTACCGTGCGTTTGGGGGATTTGGTAGCCGCTGAGGTCGCTGAGGACGCTGAGGAACGAGGGGGTCGAAGAAGGGGTGGCATGGCGACACGCCATCCTCTTAATCCGTTCAATCCCGAAATCCCGCACTCTCTGTCTTTACCGCATCAATCCCGGGAAGACGTGCGCTGCGGCCGAGAAGCAGAACTTCACGCCGATGGCGACGATGAAGATTTCCATCACGCGCCCGACGGCCAGTGAGACCAGCGGGCCCATCAGACGGTAGAGGACGTTGGCGTAATTGAGGATGAGGATCACGCCAACGAAGGCCGTCAGGCACGCGGCCAGGCCAAACAGCGGACCGTGCCGCGAGACAATGAGCATCACCGTGACGATCGTGCCCGGACCCACCAGCAGCGGCGAGGCGATGGGCGAGATCGCCATGCCGATCTGGTCGGCGGCTTTGACATCCTGCGTGGCCGCCCGCTGGCGCTGCTGCGAACCCTGGACGATGTAGCGAATGCCGATGACCACGAGCATCAGCCCGCCGCCAAAGGTCAGCTCGTCCATGCCGATCTGAAAAACCTTCGTCAGCAGGAACTGCCCCGCCAGCGCCATCGACAGGATGATCGCCAAGGCCGCCACGCCTGCCACGCGCAAGAGCTTTCGTCGATCGAGGTCCGAAGTGTCGGCTGTCAGGGAGATCAGTATCGGCAGGGAGCCAACGGGGTTGACGATGGCAAAAATGCTGACCGCCGCCTCGCCGAACGCACGAAAGGTTTCCATGTCCACAGGGATTAACTCTTTGCCCGCATCGCGGGCAATTGTAGATAGCCTCGGGCGCCAGCCCGTGGAAATCGTCGCCCGATGCGACGGAGCCCCCGCAGGGGGCGACTGAACTCAATCGAATACGTACCTTGGATCATAATCGACCTTATGTAGCCGCAGCAATTCGAGGAATTCTTCTTCGAACGTGCGCGCATGATGATGTTGCTCCTGGTCGAGGATGTACGCCTTCACCTTTTCCTCATTGGAGGAACTGACGCCGAAGGAACCATACCCGGCCTGCCAGCCGAAGATCCGCTCGCCCGGAAACGTCTCGTGGACCCATTTGCTGGATAAGCTCTTCCATTTTCGCAGGGCGTCTGCAACGGCCACGTCTGTGCGGATGGAAAGCAGTCCATGAACGTGATTGTCCGTTCCGCCGACGGCCAGCGCGCAGCCGAACTCCTGTCGCGCGATCCCGCAGAGGTATTCGTACAGGCGCGTGCGCCAGTCTGGCCGGATGAGGGGACGGCGCTGCTTGGTGCTAAAGACGACGTGGAGAACGTGATGTGAGAATGTGTGGCCGGCCATTGCGTTCCCGTTCAATCGCCCCCTGTGGGGGCTCTGTTCCCGTTTTGCATCCCGTTCCACGGGCTCGCGCCCGAGGCTATCTACAGTCGCCCGCTGCGCGGGCGGGTCAGCAATTTGTTTGAAGCTTTACTGTCTTGGCGATGAATTCGCGTACGGCGGCCGGATCGTTCGGCAGCTTTGCACATCGCTCAGGTAAGTTAGCCAGGGCGTCGATCGAGGGATGGTGCGTGGGATCGGCGGCGGTGGCTTGGCGGATGGCGTCGGGGAATTTGGAACCGTGGGCAGTGGACAGGCAAATCGTGGGGCATGACGGCTGGGAAACGGCCGCCATGGCACCCAGGCGCTCGGCCACGCTGACGGCCACTGCCGTGTGGGGGTCGAGGACGTAGTGGTGTTGCTTGTAGTATTTGGCGATGGTGGCCAGGCACTGGTCGGTGGTGCCGGCGCTGGCGAGGATGGATTCGTCCACGCGGCCGCCGGGGGCGGTCGGGATGCTCAGGCTGCCGGTGGCGGCGAACTGCTGCATCAGCTCGCGCAGCTTGGCGCTGTCGCGGCCTATTTTGTGGAAAAGGTATCGCTCGAAGTTGCTGGCGACCTGGATGTCCATCGCGGGGCTGATGGTGTGTGCGACGCTGCCGCGGCTGTATGTGCCGCTGTTGAAGAACCGCGCGAGGATGTCGTTCTCGTTGGTGGCCAGGATGAGCGTGTCGATGGGGGCGCCCATCTGCATGGCGTACCATCCGGCCAGCACGTCGCCGAAGTTGCCCGTCGGAACGGCGAAGCGGACGTTGGCGGCGCCGGTGAGCCGCTGGGCCTCGAAGGCCGCATGGAAGTAGTACACGATCTGCGCCAGCACGCGGGCCCAGTTCACCGAGTTGACCGCGCCGATGCCGTAGCGGCGCTTGAAATCCAGATCGGCCGCGAGAGTCTTCATGATCCCTTGGCAGTCGTCGAACGTGCCGTCGACGGCGATGTTATGCACGTTGTCGTCCAGCACCGTGGTCATCTGTCGCTGCTGGATGGCCGAGACTCGGCCCGCCGGGTGCATCATGAAGATGTCGATCCCCTTGCGGCCGCGGACGCCGCAGATGGCGGCACTGCCGGTGTCGCCGCTGGTGGCGCCGAGAATGTTCAGCCGCCCGCCGCGGCGGCTCAGGATGTACTCGAACAGGTTGCCCAGAAACTGCAGGGCGATGTCCTTGAACGACAGCGTCGGCCCGTGCCAGAGCTCGAGCACGAAGATATCGCCCACGCGCGCCAGCGGGGCCGGGGCCGGGTCGAACACCTGCGGGCTCAGATAGGTCCGCTGGATCAGCGCGTTGAGCTCGGTCTTGGGAATGTCGTCCACGTAGAGACCGATGATTTCCATCGCCAGGTCAGCGTACGCCAACTGGCGCCACGTCTCGAAGCGGGCGCGCACGTCGGGGATCGACTCGGGCACGAGCAGCCCGCCGTCGTCGGCCAGCCCCATCATCACCGCGTCCTGAAACGCGATGGGCGTCACGCCGCCGCGTGTGGAGATGTAGTTCATATGGATAATGGTAAGCCGCCAGGGCGCAGCGGACAAACGCAAAAAGACAGATCCTCGATCCTCGGTCCCAGATCCCAGGGTAACAGATGATTCTTCACTCGAGGATCGAGGATCTGCGACCGAGGATCTTCTTCTTCCATTGGCGCCGCCGCGGGTATAAGATTCGACCCCTAACCACATGGAGCTACCGCAATGGCTGAGAACGATAAGGACAAGGGCGGCGAAGAACCCAAGATCATCGTCGATTCGGACTGGAAGAAGCAGGCCCAGGCCGAAAAGGAAAAGCTCGACAAGGAAGTGGAAGAAAGCGGCGCCGGCGGCGGGCGCGGACCGCGCCGGATTCCGCCGGCCAGCTTCTCGACCCTGGTCAGCTCGCTGGCGATGCAGGTCATGATGTCGCTGGGCGGCATGCAGGACCCGCAGACCAAGCGCCCGGTCGTCGACCTGGCGCTGGCCAAGCACCACATCGACACGCTGGCGATGCTCGAAGAAAAGACCAAGGGCAACATTACCGACGAGGAAAAGAAACTCCTCGACGAGGCCCTCTACCAGGTGCGGATGCAGTACGTGCAGATCGCACAACGAGTGTCGCAACTCTAACCTTCGGTTCCCTCGATCTGATGGATACTCCGGAATGGATGGTTGGATGGGTGGATGAATGGATGGTTGGGAATTGCCATCCATCCACGCATCCATTCATCCATCCATCCCTTCTTATGGAGACGATGACATGCAGACTCCCCGCCAGGTGATCGACAATCTGCTTCGCGGCAACGGCGCCGACCGCGTCGGGCTTAACGACAGTCCCTGGGGCGACACCGTCGCCAAGTGGATCAAGCAGGGCCTGCCCGCCGACGACAAGGGCAACGCCGTTGACGTGGCCGACCACTTCGGCTTCGACATGCGCGGCACGGGCGGATGGTTCAACTGGCAGCCGTTTCCGGGCACCGACGTGACGATCGAGGAAACCGACGAGTGGAAGATCGTCAAGAACGGCGCCGGAGCGCACCTGAAGTGGTGGAAGAACAAGTCCGGAACGCCCGAGCATGTCGACTTCAGCATTACCAGCCGCGAGATCTGGGACCGCGACTACCGCCCGGCCATCGTCAAGGACCCCGGGGCTCGCATCAATGACGACGGGGTCAAGTGGTCGGCCGACGCGATCGCCAAGGTGCATGCCAACGGCGACTGGTGGGGCTTCGTGGGCAACCAGTTCATCTGGGAGAACATGCGGGCCAGCCTGGGCGACTACACGATGTACATGTCGCTGTTGACGGACAAGGAGTGGATCCACGACATCTGCCGCTGCTACACCGACATGTACAAGGCGTGCTGGGGCAAAATCTTCGACTCCCCCGCCCGCCCCGACGGCGTCTGGATCTATGAAGACCTCGGCTACAAGCACCGCCTCTTCGCCAACCCCGAAGTCCTGAAGGAACTGATCTTCCCGTACTTCGCCGAGCTGGTGGAATTCTGCCACAGCTTTGACCTGCCGGTGGTGCTGCATACGTGCGGGTTCACCGAGCCGGCGCTGGACATGATCGTCGATGCCGGGTTCGACGGTCTGCACCCGATGGAAGTCAAGGCCGGCAACGATCCGCTACGCATCGCGAAGAACTACGGCGACAAGCTGTGCCTGATCGGCGGGCTGGACGCGCGCATCCTCGAGAGCCACGACCGCGACCACATCCGCAAGGAAGTGACCGCCCTGATCGAAGGCATGAAGGCCTGCAACGCCAAGTACGTTTATGCCTCAGACCATTCGATCTCGACGAACGTCGACTACGACGACTTCCGCTTCTCGCTGGACGTCTACCGCGAGCACATGCTGTATTGAGGAGAAAGCAGTAATCTGTAAACAGTGATCAGTAATCAGTGATCAGTAATCAGTGTGATCAGTAATCCGGAGCGGCGGGGGCTGGGCTACTTGTGCTGCTGGGTGATTTGATCGAGCAGAGTCCGCGCTTCGGTCGCGGCGCTGGAATCGGCATTTCGGTCGATGATGTCGCCGAGGATCTTGACCGCCGCCTCCGGGCGGTTGTTCCGGATCAGGGCCTTGGCCGCTTCAAGTTTCGATGTCCCGTCGTCCGAGGCCGCCTCGCCCTTGCCGGCGGCGGGGGCGAACGGCGAATCTTTGTCGACGAAGGCCTGTCCGTCGACCGTCGGCGGGCGCCACTCCATCACCGGTACGGCCGTGGCGACACGATCCATCTCCTTACGGAGATTTTCGACAGCGGCCTTGGCGCTCTTGAGCGGGGCCTGCTGCTGGGCGATCTCTGCCTCGGCGGCTTTGGCTCGACGAACGGCGTCGTTCCGCGCGTTCTGGGCCTTAATATATGCCAGTTGCTGTTTCTGAATGGCGGCAACGGCGCCCTCGATAGTCTTCTTGTCGGCGTTGCGAGGGGTGTTGGTGCGGATCTTCTGGATAGCCTGCGAGGCGGCGGCCATCTGTTTCTCGGCGGCTTGCTGTTCCTTGGCCGCCTTGGCGCGCAGGGCCTCGACCGGATCGACGACGGGCTTCGCTTTGCGGCCCTTGCCCTGGAGGGGCTTGGGTTTGTCAAGGGCGTCCAGTTTCTTCTGTGCGGCGTCGATCTTCTCCTGGACCTGCATGGCGCGTTGGCTCCTCAGGGCCAGAGCCTTGTCGGCGGCGTCGGCGCCCTCGGCGAACCCGGTCCGGCTGCGCCACTGTGCCAGGTTGGACTGCAGGATGCCGGCGACAACGGGAGAGATCTGCGCGCGCGTGGGGTCGGCATCTTTCCACTTGGCCAGCACGCCGGCGTTGAACATGATGCCGCTATTGTCGGGGGCGATGATAGCGGCCCTGATCGTCGCGACCGAGGCTTCCATCGGCGAGTTTCGCATCGCCAGGCAGTATCCCAGCAACCCCTGGGCGAGGGCGTGATCGCTCTGGAGTGCGGCGAGCTGCTCTGCGGCGGCGAAGGCTTTCTGCGGCTTTCCCAACGCGACGGCGCGGCGGAGGTAGGCGTCGAGAACTTTGGGATTATTGGGATGGCGCTTCTGCGCCTCGGCCAGTGCGTCGCCGGCCGCGGCGATATCCCTGGCGTCGTTAATGGCCCCGATGGCTGCTTTATCGTCAGGCGAGGCGGGCTCGGCGGCCCCAAGGGCGGCACAGAGAACGCACAGAAGCCCTGCAAGCACCGATGCGCCGCGCATCATCGATTTACTCCAAAAGGTTGGGCCGCCGCGGCGCCTCATGCCGTGAGAATGACGCCGCCGCGGGCTGATAGTAAGTGTAACGCAAAGCAGATCGCCGGTGCTAACGGCGGGATCAAAAAAAAGCGGCGTCTACGGGAGCACGGCGCTGCCGGCGGTGACGGCGCCGATGGCCTCGATGAGCCCGCTTACGTCCTGGGCGCTGTGGGCGGTCGAGAGGCTGATGCGCAGGCGGCTGGTCCCGCGCGGAACGGTGGGGGGGCGGATGGCCACGACAAAGAACCCTCGCTCCATGAGGCCTGCGCTGACCGTCAGCGCCCGCGCCGCCGAACCGATCATCACCGGGCAGATCTGGCTGGCGGACTGTCCGGTGTCAATGCCCATCGCCGCCAGGCCCGAGCGAAGCTGCCCCCCCAGCGCCAGCAGCGTCGTCCGCCGCTGCGGCTGCGACTCCACGATGTCCAGCGCCGCGATCGCCGCGGCACAGATCATCGCCGGAAGGGCGGTGGTGTAGATGTACGCGCGGCCGGTGTTGCGGATGGTGTCGATCAACTCGGCGCGCCCGGCGACGAACCCGCCCATGGCGCCCAGGGCCTTGCTGAGCGTTCCAACGGTGGCGTCCACGTGCTCCTCGACGCCCAGGGCCTCGGCAACGCCGCGCCCGCGCGGGCCGATCACGCCGGTGGCGTGGGCTTCGTCAACCAGAAGCTGCGCGTCGTAGCGGACCTTGAGCTCGACAAGCTGCGCCAGCGGGGCCAGGTCGCCGTCCATCGAGAAGAGCGAGTCGGTGGCGATGAGGCACCGCCCGTGCCCGCCGCGATGCTTCTTGAGAAGGCCTTCCAGGCGGTCGAGGTCCGCATGGAGATAGCATCGCATCGTTGCCCCGCTCGAGCGGGCCGCGTCGAGAATGCTGGCGTGGTTGAGCTTGTCGCACAGCACCAGGTCGCCCGGTCCGGCTAGCGCATGCACCGCGACGTGATTGGCCATCCATCCGGTGCTGGTCACCAGGGCGCCCGCGACGCCCTTGAATGCCGCCAGCCGCTCCTCAAGCTGCACGTGCAACGCCGTAGTCCCGCTGACCAGGCGGCTGGCGCCGGTCCCCACGCCCCATCGCTGCAGCGCCTCCTGGGCGGCCGCTCGAACCGCCGGGTCATTGGCCAGTCCGAGATAGTCGTTGCTGCACAGACACAGCAGCGTCCGCCCCGCCACGCTGATGCGGGGTCCTGCCGCGGAGTCGAGGATCACCGCCCGGCGCAACAGATTGTTGGCCGCCAGATCCTCGAGCATCTTGCGCATATCCAGCCAGACGTCCATTACAGTATTGTACAACGGATGTGGACATTGTGGACCCTGCGGACCAAGTGGACGCCCACGCCGTCCACACTGTCGGGTGGCATGGCGACACGCGCAGCGGGTCGCCATGGTCGCACACCCGAGCACGACGAGCCCGTGCTGCTTCGAACTTCGAACTTCGATCTCCGAACTAAATGCAGTATGATTCCGTGCCTTATGAAATACGCCGCTGTTATCTTCGACCTCGATGGAACGCTGCTGGACACGCTGGAAGACCTGGCCGATTCGATGAATACGGCCCTGGCCGCCCAGGGGTTGCCTACCCATCCGCTGGAGGCCTTCAAGGTCTTCGTCGGCGACGGGCTGGAAGTCTTCACCCGCCGCTCCCTGGGCCCGCGCGGGGGCGATGACGAACTGGTGCGCCGGACCATCGAGCTGCAGCGCGACCGCTACAGCCGCTGCTGGGCCGATCGCACTCGCCCGTACCCCGGAATTTCCGACTTGCTCGACGCCCTGACCGCGCGCGGCATCCCCATAGCCGTGTTGAGCAACAAGCCCCACCCCTTCACGCTCAAGTGCGTACACCAGTTGCTGGGGCAATGGAGTTTTGCAGCCGTCGAGGGCGCCCAGGACGGCGTGCCTCGCAAGCCCGACCCCGCCGCCGCGATGGCTATCGCTGCCCGCCTCAACGTTCCCTGCAGCGACGTGCTCTATCTCGGCGACACCAATACCGACATGCAGACCGCTGTCGGCGCCGGTATGCATGCTGTGGGGGTCCTGTGGGGTTTCCGCCAGGCCGCCGAACTGACCGCCAATGGAGCGCGGACCCTGCTGGCCAACCCGATCGACCTGCTCAAGCTGCTGTAAAGCATTTCGAAGATCGGAGTGCGAAGTTCGAAGGGGTTGAAGATTAGCGGCGGAGCTTGCTCCGCGCGTTCGGGGAGAACAACCGCGTCGAGCAAGCTCGACCGCTAACGAGTACGGGCGTCCCTCTCGTGCCGCTTCGAAGTTCGACCTTCGAACTTCGAACTCCCAGCGGTATCATTAGCTCTGATGTCTGAAGCGACACCTCATTCCGGCCGGACGTGCCCCGAGTGCGGCGAGCCCTTGGCCGACGGGGCGCTGCTGTGCCTCAAGTGCGGTTTCGACGTCCAGGCCGGCGCGTCGCTGTGGCCGGTGGCCGGCGAAGGACCGTATGAACTGAGCGAGCCCGAGGCGCCGCCAACGCTGCCGGCAGCGGCATTTAGTGTCCCCCAGCAGCCGGTCGTCATGATGGCGATGGACCAGTTTGTCGACAAGTGCCTCTCGGCCTGGCGGTACGGCACGAGCAATTTCCGCGCCAGCTTCAAGCTCACGACCTGCTGGACGGTCTGGATCATCGTGACGGCCATCATGTTCGCCGTCTTGAACTCGCCGATGGGGATGATGATGTTCGGCGGCGACATCATGAATGTGGTGTTCATGACGATCCCGGGCGTGGCCGCCCTGGTGCTGTCGGGCTTCTCGCTGCGGTTCTATCTCGACACGGTGATCGGGTCTCTGGAGGGACTCGACGAAGCGCCCGACTGTCCATCGCTGCAAGTGCGCGAGTTCTTCCGCCTGGGCGTCTGGGGTCTGATCATCGCCTGCGTGTACGTGCTGCCGATCGTCACGCTGCCGCTGCTGCCGCTGGGGCTGCTGGCGTTCACCGTTACCGACGACGCTCGCTGCTGCGACGTCTTCTGGGCATTGCGCGCCGCGCGCCGACATACGAAATGGCTGGGCATGCTCTGGATGATGCTGCTGATGTGGGGAGTCGGCGGCGGCGTGGTGGTCGTGGCCGGCGGGTGGATCGTCGCGGTTTGCGGCCTGGCGCTATACGCCGGGTGCCTGGGGATTCTGCTGGCGGCGCTGGTATTCGCGGCAGGGGCGTCGATTGTGATGGCCACCCAGGTAACGGTGTACTGCATGCAGTTTCGCTGCGTCGGCATGCTGGGCCGCTACTGCCCGGACGTGATCGAGTCGCTTCCGGCCGTCCACAAGCCGCTGCGGTCAACGGCCATCATCGCGGTCCTGGCCGGCCTGTCGCTGACGGGGTGGGCGGCGCTGTGCGGCGACGGGGTGTTGGACATGATGAGGATCTCATGGTTCGATTCCAGTTCCGACGCCGACGGTGGCGGCGGGGGCATGCCGATTGACATTGCCGGCGCGGAATTGCCGACCGTGATGGCCCAGAATAATCTGCGCGTGATCCACATGACGCTGCTGGGATACGCCCGGGACCACGTGGGAAGGTTTCCGCCGGAACTGGCGGACCTGCGCGATCTGCCCGGGCACGCCCTGTTCAGCGTCAGCGACCCCAGCGTGCCGCTGGTATACATCGCCGGTCAGCGGCAGGGCTGCCCGCGGGGGAATGTCCTGGTGTACGACCCGGTGCCCATCGAGGGGCGCTGCGCCGTGCTGACCGTCGGGGGCGACCTGCTGATGCTGTCGTGGCCGGCAGAACTCAAGCCGCGCCTGGCGAGTCAGAAGAACGAACCGGCCCCCTGACGAACCCGCTGGCCGTCGCGCCGGGGGCGGTCTTGCGGAGCATGTCGCGCAGCGTCGCGGCCAGGTGGGCGCCGTCCAGGCCGACGCGGGCCAGTTGCTCGCCGCGAGAGGCGTGCGAGACGAACCGGTCGGGCAGGCCCGCCAGGCGCACGGTCGAGGCGTCGAGCCCTTTCTGCGCAGCCAGTTCCAGCACGGCTGAGCCCAATCCGCCGGCGACGGCGTGATCTTCCACCACCAGCAGCGGGCGGCGGCTGGCGATCAGCTCGGTAAGGGTAGCCGCATCGAGTGGCTTGGCGAAGCGGGCGCTGTAGACAGCGGTTTCGATCCCGTTCGAGGCCAGTTCGGCGGCGGCTTCGAGCGCCTGCTCCACCATCGCGCCATAGGCGAAGACGGCGGCGTCGCGGCCTTGGCGGACGCACCGGCTCTTGCCCAGTTCGAACGGCGGGCACGGGCCCTCCAGCGGTTGGGGGATCTCGTCTCGCGGATATCGGATGGCGGCCGGCCCATCCAGCGACAGGGCCAGCGTCATGGCGGCGCGAAGTTCCTCGGCGTCGCCGGGGGCCATCAGCACCATGCCCGGGATCGAGCGGAACATCGCGATGTCCATGAAGCCCTGGTGGACGGCGCCGTCCGAGCCGACCAGGCCCGCGCGGTCCATGCACAACACCGCGGGGAGTTTCTGCAGCGCCAACTCCTGGAAGACCTGGTCGACCGCGCGCTGCATGAAGGTCGAGTAGATCGCCACGACGGGCCGCAGCCCCGCGCGCGACAGGCCCGCGGCCATCGCCACCGCGTGCGACTCGCTGATGCCCACGTCGACGAAGCGTTTGGGGTACGCCGAGCGGAACTCCACCAGCCCCGTGCCGTCGGGCATGGCGGCGGTGATGGCCATGATCCGTTCGTCATCGGCGGCCAGGTCCACCAGCACCTTCGAGAACGCCGCCGTCCACGACGCCTTGGCGGTCTGGGCGAAGACGGCTTTGCCTTGTTCGATGGTGTATGCCGGCGGGCTATGAAAGCGGCAAGGGTCTTCGACGGCGTACTGGCAGCCGCGCCCTTTCTGCGTGTGGACGTGCAGGATAACCGGCTGGTTGACGCTGGCCAGGCGGCCCATGATGTGGACCAGGGCGTGGATATTGTGCCCATCGACGGGTCCGAAGTACGCGATGCCCAGCGACTCGAAGAAACTGCCCCCGTGCAGCGTGGTGCGCAGGCCGGCCTTGATCTGGCGGATGGCTTCGGAGATCTCCTCGCCCAGGGGCAGGCGCTGGAGCATGGTCTCGGTGGACTGTTTGATGTCGCTGTAGGTGTGCGACATGCGGACGCGGTCGAGCATGCCCGCCAGGGCGCCCTGCGAGGGGTCGATCGACATCGAGTTGTCGTTGAGCACGATCAGGAACTGCCGCTTGAGCAGCGCCGCGTTGTTGAGCCCCTCCAGCGACAGGCCGTTGACGATGCTGCCATCGCCGACCACCGCCACCACGCGCGTGTCGCGCCCGGCGACGTGGTCCGCCCACGCCATCCCCGCCGCGGTCGATATCGCCGTGCCGGCGTGGCCGGTGGCAAACAGATCATACGGGCTCTCGCTGGGAGCGGGAAATCCGCTGATCCCGCCGGCCTGGCGCAGCGTGCTGAACCGCTCGCCGCGACCGGTCAGCAGCTTGTGGGCATAGCACTGGTGGCCGACGTCCCAGAGCAGGCGGTCGTGGGAGAAGTCGAAGACGTTGTGCAGCGCGACGGTGAGCTCCGTAATGCCCAGGTTGCTGGCCAGGTGCCCGCCGTTTTTCGAGACGACGGCGATGATCCGCTCGCGAAGCTCCTCGGCGACCTGCACGAGCTGGTCTTCATTGAGCCGGCGAAGCTGGTGCGGCGTCACGATCCTGTCGAGCAACCGTTGCTGTGGCATCAAGTTCATCCTCAAACACAGGCGAGGCGCCCGTGCTGCTTTAATTCGTCGTCGCCGGTGCCGTGGCGCGCAGGGCCGCAGGCCCGGAGAGCCCCGATCCCTGAACGCCGTCGTGGCTGTCGGGCTAAAGCCCTCCCGCCACGGCACCCATAACGCCCTCGCTAATTCGTCCGCCGCGTCAGCAGGTCCGCCAGGAGCGCCAGGTCGGCGCCGCGCGCCCCCAGCGGCGCCAGGGCCGCCGCGGCCTGGCGGGCCAGCGAGTCGGCCAGTTCAACCGCCCCCTCCATGCCCAGTTCCGTCACGGCAGTTCGCTTGGCCTGGCGGCTGTCTTTTCCGGGTGTCTTGCCCAGTTCGCCGGCGCTGCCGGTGACGTCCAGGATGTCGTCGACGACCTGGAACGCCAGGCCCAGCACCTGCCCGTAGGTGCGCAAGGCCTGCACTATTGTATCGGCTGCGCCGCCGCAGATGGCTCCAAGAACAGTCGACGCCGAAATCAGCGAAGCGGTCTTGCGCCGGTGGATGTCCTGCAGACCCTCGATGCCCTCCGCGGTGGGGCAGAGGTTCATGTCGGCCACCTGCCCGGCGATCAGAGCGGCGCCGCCGGCCGCTGCGGCCAATTCGTCCACCAGGCGCCCCGCGCAAAGTCCGGCGCCGCCGAGCAGGCCGAACGCCCGCGTCAGCAGCGCGTCGCCGGTCAGAATCGCCATCGCCTCGCCGAACTTGACGTGGGCGGTCGCCCTCCCGCGCCGCAGCGCGTCGTCGTCCATCGCCGGAAGATCGTCATGCACCAGGCTGTAGCAGTGGATCAACTCCACCGCCACGGCGCAGCGACCGACCATCTCTTCCGGCGCCCGGCCGGCCGCGCACGAAGCTTCGGCCGCAAGGTAAACCAGCGACGGGCGCAGCCGCTTGCCGCCTTCGGTGCAGTAGCGCATCGCCGCCGCCAGGGCGGCGGGGGTCGACGGCTCGACCAGCCAGCGGGACAGGTCGACTTCGAACCGCCGCCCGCACGGTTTCAGCAGACCATCGAGGCTGCGCGTTGGTGTGTTCTCTTGGGTCATGGGATAGCAACTTGCGATTATACCCCCGTGCGGCCTCAGCCGGTAGGGCGTGCAGCGCAATTCGAACAGACCGGCGTTGTCGCTTGGGCCGCAGCGGAGCTATAATGCCCGGCGAACACGAAAGGTTCTTTTTATGCGATTTACGAAGATGCATGGCATCGGCAACGATTACGTTTACGTCGACTGCTTCGACCAGCGCGTGGACGACCCGGCCGCCCTGGCCGTGCGGGTCAGCGACCGCCATTTCGGCATCGGCGGCGACGGGCTGATTCTCGTGCTGCCTTCAGATACCGCCGACGTGCGGATGCGCATGTTCAACGCCGACGGCAGCGAGTCGCAAATGTGCGGCAACGGCGTGCGCTGCGTCGCCAAGTACGCCTACGATCACGGCCGCACGCGAGCCAACCCCATGCGCGTGGCGACCAACGCGGGGATCAAGACCATCTCGCTGTCGCTGGACGCCGCCGGCAAGGTCGCGACCGCCACCGTCGACATGGGCGAGCCGATCCTGCGCGGGCGCGAGATCCCGGTGACCATCGACGCCGAGCCGGTCGTCGATGCGCCCATCACGGCTGCCGGCGCGACGTACAAGATGACCTGCGTGTCGATGGGCAACCCGCACGCGGTGATTTTCGTGGACGACGTGGCGGCCGTGGATCTGGACCGCATCGGCCCGGCGATCGAGAACCACACGCTCTTCCCGCAGCGCGTGAACGTGCATTTCGTGCAGGTGCAGACGCCCAACGAAGTGACGATGCGCACTTGGGAACGCGGCAGCGGCGTGACGCTGGCCTGCGGCACCGGCGCCTGCGCCGTGTGCGTGGCCGGAGTGCTGACCAGCCGCACCGGCCGCGACATCACCGCCCATTTGCCCGGCGGCGACCTGAAGCTCGATTGGCACATGGCCGACAGCCGCGTCTACATGACCGGCCCGGCGGTGGAAGTGTTTAGCGGTGAATGTACGCTGTGACGGTTCTGGGAAATTAGTCCACGAACCTGTCCGCCGGAGCCTTGGCGAAGGCGGATGTCACGAATGACACGAATGGACGGGGAGAAGAAATAGATTCTGTAGCTGTGTTAGCGGCGTTCGGTTGTTTCTTCTTCATTAGTGCCATTCGTGACATTCGTGGACGAACCCTTCCCCGTTCCCATTCCCGGTCGTACAAACGATAATGAGCCCTTCAATGACTGATCACGGTAAACCTTACAGCGGCGTGCTGCCGATGACGCGCGGCGAGATGGACCGCCTGGGCTGGCGCGAGCTCGATGTGCTGCTCGTCAGCGGCGACGCGTATGTTGATCATCCGTCGTTTGGCGTGGCGGTGCTGGGGCGGTGGCTGGCGACGCACGGGTACCGCGTGGGAATCGTCGCGCAACCGCGGTGGGACCGGTCTGACGACATCCTCGCGATGGGCCGCCCGCGGCTTTTTGCCGGCGTGACGGCCGGGGCGCTGGATTCGATGCTGGCGCACTACACGGCGTTTCGCAAGAAGCGCAGCGACGACGCCTACACGCCCGGCGGGGCGGCGGGGCGGCGGCCTAACCGCGCAACGCTGGTCTACGCGGGGCTGGTCAAGGGCTCCATGCCCGGCCTGCCGGTCGTTCTGGGGGGTATTGAGGCCTCGCTGCGGCGAATCACGCATTACGACTTCTGGACCGACAAGCTCCGCCGCTCGATCCTGCTCGACGCCAAGGCCGATTTGCTGCTGTACGGGATGGCCGAGCGGTCGATCCTGGCCGCGGCGGCGGCGTTTGAAACGCTCACCGGCGAGATCGATCGCGCCGCGCGCAGTCGCGCATTTGCAGCTATCGGCGGCGCGGCGTTCTTCGGCAGCGAGAGCGACATCCCGGAAGGGTCGGCCGTCATCCGCCTGCCCTCGCATGAGGAGATGCTGGCGCGGCCGGCCGCGTTGATGGACGCGGCGCTGGCCCAAGAGCGCCAGGTACACCAGGGCGCCTGGGCGGTGCAGAGCGTCGAAGGCCGCAGCCTCATCCTCACGCCGCCCGGTGGCACAGGCTTTCCAGCCTGTGACTCACAGCCTGGAAAGGCTGTGCCACCCGAGCTCGACGCGATCTATGCCATGCCGTTCACGCGCGAGCCGCACCCGTCGTACCGCCAGAGCGTGCCGGCCGCGGACATGATCCGCTTCAGCATCACCAGCCATCGCGGCTGCGCGGGCGGGTGTTCGTTCTGCGGCTTGGCGGCGCACCAGGGGCGGCGCATCGCCTCGCGAAGCGAGGGCTCAATCGAAGCCGAGGCGCGAGCGATGACGCGCCACGCGCGGTGGAAGGGCTCGATCAGCGACGTCGGTGGGCCGACCGCCAACATGTGGGGCGCCCGCTGCAGCGGCGACCCATCGACCTGCACGCGCCCAAGTTGCCTGACGCCGGCGATCTGCCGCCACTTCGTCGACGCCCAGGGCGCCAACGCGGGCTTGCTCGAACGCGTGCGGACCACCAGCGGCGTCAAGAACGTCCGCGTGGCCAGCGGCGTGCGGTACGACCTGGCGATGCGATCCAGCGCGTACCTCGAAACGCTGATCGGCCAGTTCGTCGGCGGCCAGCTCAAGATCGCCCCCGAGCACATCGCCGACCGCGTCCTGCGCCTGATGCGCAAGCCGCCCGCCGAGGCCTTCGAGAAGTTCCTCGAGCTGTTCGAGCGGCTCTGCCGGCGCGCGGGCAAGGAGCAGTTCGTCGTGCCGTACCTGATCAGCGCCTTTCCCGGATGCACCGACGCCGACATGCGGCAGCTTGCCGCGTGGCTCAAGCAGCGCGGGTGGAAGCCCCAGCAGGTGCAGTGCTTCATCCCGCTGCCGGGCACGGTCGCCGCGGCGATGTTCTACGCCGGAATCGACCCGCAGGGCAATGCCATCCCCGTCGCCCGCACCGACGCCGAACGCCTGCGGATGCACTACCTGCTTGCCCCAGCGGGGGAGGATTCACCGCAGAGACCGCAGAGACCGCAGAGACCGCAGAGGAAGAAGGAAGGATGGAACAATGGAATGATGGAAAAGAGGAAGAATGGAAGAACGCGGCGCGGATGATTCGAAGTGACTCGCGAGTCCCTGACCGAAGGCGCGTTACCGAAAGATGTTACGCTGCAAGCAGGGAAATCTCACCACTCACCACTCACAACTCAGTTCTTCCCGCGCGGTTTGAACGTCACCTTGTCGATGACCTCGCCGGTCTCGTACGCCACCGCCTGCATCTGCAAAGCGTCTTTGGTCACTTCGAAGAGGCAGTAGTGGTTCTTGTCGCCGATGGCGACTTTCGAGGCTTTGTTGGCGGCCACCATGTCGCTGCGCAGCGGCCAGCCCAGCCCGCCGGCGCGGCTGGTCATGATCGTCGTGACGCTCTCGTCGGCCGCCGGCTCGTTGCGCTGGTAGCTGTAGTGGTAGCTGCCTATGGTGGCCGTGACCTTGTACTTCACCAGCAGCGGGCTGATATTCTTGGCGATGTACTCCACCGCCGGCTTTGAAAAATACTTGGCGTTCTGCCCCGAGCAGTTGGGCGTCTGCGAGTTGAAGACGATGACGTAATCTTCCTTGGCGTTCTTGAGCACATCCTCCAGCCAGGCCTTGCCGGCGCCCTTGTCCTCCATCATCGACATCGCCTCGATCCCGATCAGCCGCACCTTGCCCAGCGCCTGCGTCCAGTAATTCCATGTCCCGTCGGCAGTGGGGAAGTAGAACTCGCTGCCCCAGGCCTCCATCGAGTACGTGTCGGGGTAGCCCGGCACGGCGTACATCGGCATGCGGGCCAGCGCCTCGCGGCTGTAGTAGAAGAAGTCGTTCGTCCACATCTGGTCGTGGGTGGCCACGTTCTGCATCACGCCGCCATGCACGAAGATCTGTCCGCCCGAGGCCGGCAGCTTGGCGAAGAATGCCTTGAGCTCCTCGGGATGATGGCCGTAGATGTACGTGTTGGCCGCGGCGACGAACTTGAACCCCTCGCCGAAGACCGGCACGACCACTTCGTAAGGCCCGTACGCCTTGGTCGCCCCGGCTGAGGACTTGGCCGTCAGTGTGTAGGCGAACTTCTTCGTCCCCTTGGGGATCGCCGCCTTCGCCCGCAGCAATCGCGTCTTGGGCAAGGCCTGCTGTGTTTGCGCCCCGGCAGGTTCGAGCGGTTTGACCGTCACCGTGAAATCGCACGCCGTCACCGCTCGGGCGGTGAAGGTGAAGTAGTCCTCGCCGATGGGCCCCAGCGTCGGCCCGCGGTCGAGCGAGACCAGGTCGGCCCCGAGCGTCTCCAGGGCAAGTGCCGCAGGGGCGTCGCTCTTGGAAGACGGCGGCGCCCACAGCACGGCCGCCACCGTCAGCGTGTTGGCGCCTTTGTGCAGCAGGTCAGGGTCGATGGTGAGATAGTTGTACAGGCGCGAGGGGAAGTGCCCCGCGTCGGTCTCCTTGCCGTTGACAGCCAGCTTGACGTTGACGAGGGTGGGGCAGGCTCCGACGTACCGCCGCTGGACGCTGTCGGCGTCGGTCAGGGCGAAGGCCCCAGTCCCCGACGCTGTCACGATCTTGACAGCCCCGATCCTGGCGGTGTCGTCGATGGTGAACGTCGCCCGCGCGACACAGGCATTTTTGGCATCCGGATGCCCCGTCACCGTCACCGTCGGCGCCTCGGGCGAGAACGTCTTGCCGCCGTCGCGGCTGTATTCCCACTTCGCCGCCAGCGGCGCTCCGAGCGGCGGGGGGACCTTGGGCCCATCCGCGAAGCCGCAAGCGGCCAGAAGAACGATCACCGATAATGCCACCAGACCATTTCGCGTGTTCATCGTATGCACTCGTAAGAAGAAAGAAGAAGCTTCGCCACAAAGGTCACCAAAAATACAGAAAGAGACAGGGATCAAGACTCCTTCGTCCTTATCTTCTTCGTGTTCTTTGTGCTCTTTGTGGCAAAGTCTTTGTTTCTACCTCATCCGCCTCTGTGCCTCTGTGGTCAGTTCTTATCCCTGACCGCGCGGGCGATGATGTGGTCCTGCATTTCTTCAGACAGGCCCGTGAACCGCGCGGAGTAGCCCCAGACTCGCACGATCAAGTCGGCGTACTTCTCGGGGTGGGCCTTGGCGGCTTTGAGCGTTTCGATGTCGTAGATCGCCGTGTTCATCGTCGTGGCGCCCATCTTCAGGCCCGCTTGCAGAAGACTCTTGACCAGGGCGGCTCCGGCGGAGTTTCTGGGGGCCATGTCGCGAGAGAGGCCCACGTGGAAAATCGCCACGCCGACGGCTTCGTGAAGCGGGCTCTTGGTGGCCGAGCGGATGACGGCAGTGGGGCCGCTGATCGCCCGGCCGGGCGTGGGCGAAAAGTGCTCGCCCACCGGTTCCATCCACTTTCGCCCGTCGGCGGTGGCGCCGCAGTTCTGGGCCGTGGGCAGGAAGCTGTGGTTGAACAGGCATGGCCAGTTCCCTCGCCCCGTAGCGGAAGGATAGTGGCGCACGCAGTCGATGGCGCGCCGTGCGGCCTCGGCGATAATGCGATCGACGTAATCATCGTCGTTGCCGTACTTGGGGGCGGCCAGGCACTGGCGGCGGAGGGGCTCGAAGCCTTTCCAGTCGGCGGCAAGGGCCTGGCGAAGCTGGTCGGCCGTGGCGGCTTTGTCTTCGAAAATCACCTTCCGAATGGCGGCCAGGCAGTCGCCTGCCGTGCCCAGCGTTCCCAGGAAGATACCCAGAATCGGCGTCTCGACGCCGCCGCGGAAAGGATCCAGACCCGTCTCGAGCACCGTCTTGAACGTGCCGGCCATCACCGGCGAGGAGATGCCATGGTCCATGGCCGCTCGCCAGCCTGTGTTCTGCTGCTCGAGGCGCGTCTCGATCTGGTGCTTGAACTGCGTCCAGAAGGCATCGAAGAACTGGTCGAAGCTGGTCATCTCGGCGAAGTCGCCCGTGCACAGTCCCGCCTCGGCCATGCCGGAGAAGTCATGCGCCTGCTCATCCTTGCGCAGGCTCTGCTTGGGGGCCTGGCGGCAGGAGGGGCAGTCTTTGCCGTTGAAGATCGCCAGCTCCAGGCTCTTGAGCGCGTCGACGATGGTGAAGGTGATCGTCGATTGGCCGTCGATCGTGACTTCGTTGCAGCCGTCGTTGGCGAAGTTGCGGGCCAGCTCGATCGGCACGCCGTAGTTCACCAGCGAGGGGATGATCAACTCATCATTATAAATGGTGCCCTGCCCGTGGCCGACGAGCTGCAGCTCGACGACTTTGTCGATAAACGCCGCCGGCGTTCGCGCGTGGATACGGGCGCTGAGGAACGGGTTGGTGTCATTGACGGCGATGGCCGTGTCGATCAGCAGATACGACACATCGTTGGTGGCGTCGTTGCCGGCGGCGTCCTGCCCGCCGACCATCAGGTTCATCAGCCCCATCGCCGGGTGGTCGACGACGATATTCAGTAGCCGCCACAGCTCGCACGTCAGCTCCAGCGCCTCGTCGCGCGTCAGCCGCCCGGCCGCCACGTCGGCAACGTAGAAGGGGTTGAGGTGCTGGTCGAGCCGGCCGATCGTGCTGGAGACGTTGTACATCCCGCGCATGGAGTGGATGAACCAGAAAAGCTGCACTGCCTGGGCGAAGGTCGCCGGCGGCCCGGCGGCCAGGGCGGCGCAGTTTTCGGCGATGGCCTTGAGCCGGTGCCGCTCGGCCGTGGTGGCGCCGGTCATCTGATCCTGGGCCAGCCTGGCGTGTGCGGCGATGAACGAGGCGATGGCCTCGTACACGCATGCGATGTTGCGGAGGTAGTCGGCCTGCTCGGGCGCCAGCCGCGTGGCATTTTCCCGTGCCGTTGCGGCGATGCCGCTGACGCCCAGGCGCAGCAGGGTGCGGACGTCCATGGGGTAATGCAGGTTGTCGGCGCCCCAGTTCATACCTTGGGAGCAGGTGCGCCGCATGGGTCCGGCGATGAGCCCCTGCGGGCGGATCTCGGGGGGCGTCTGGGCGAGGGATTGCACGGTGTGCTCGGCAATCTGCCGGGCCAGTTCGATACGCTTCTGGACCAGATCCTGGGACTGCTGGGCGGTCTGCGTGGCGGTCAACGTCCTCTCCTTTGGCCAAAAGAGCATTCTATGCCCTTTTTTTGTCCTACGGTCAAAGAAAAACCGACGACGAGGACGAGGACGACGAGGACGAAAAGGGATGCACTCATGGTCCGCCTCGGTGCAAGGGGACAAATGGGCCGCTGAGGTCGCAGAGGACGCTGAGGAAGGAAGAAGACGAAGAAACCAGAAGGATGGATGCATGGAAGGATGAATGGATGTGTGGGACGCCGGATCGTCCAGCCAATCATTCATCCAATTATCCAATCATCCAACCATCCATTCTTCCTCAGCGTCCTCAGCGACCTCAGCGGCTATTACTTGCTGCCGCCTTGACTTTGCCGCCCGCCATTCATACCGTCTGTGCTTCTACAGGAGTCAATCGATGATAAAACTGGCGATGATCGGTCTGGGCGGGATGGGACATCATCACGCGGGCATTCTTTCCAAGATGCCCAACGTCAAGATCACCGGCGTGTGCGACCTGATCGAGGACAAGGCCAAGAGCGTCTCAAAGATCACCGGCGCGCCGTACACCCTCAAGTTCCGCGAGCTGCTCGCCGGCTGCGACGCCGTCTGGGTCTGCACCGAACCGTTCAACCGCGTCGAGATCGTCACCGCGGCCGCCGCTGCGGGCAAGCACATCTTTACCGAAAAGCCCATCTGCATCAGCCCCGACGACGCCGACACGATGATCGCCGCGGCAGAGAAGGCCGGCGTCACCTACATGCTCGGGTACGTGCTGCGATACACGCAGCCGTACCGCATCATGCGCGACACGCTGGCCAGCGGCGAACTGGGCGACCTGGTGACCGCCTGGACGCGGCGGTTCATGCCCTTTGACATGTCCGTGGCGCGGTGGTATGGGCACCAGGAAACGTCCGGCGGGGTGGTGCTGGACTTCGGCAGCCACGATATCAACTGGCTGCAATGGCTGGGCGGGCCGGTCAAGAACGTGATGTGCTTCGCGCGGCAGATTCAGCCGAAGATGGACGCACAGGAGCACGGGCTGCTGATGATGAACTTCGCCAACGGCGGGGCCGCCAGCACGGAGATGAGCTGGTGGTCGCACCTGAGCGAGAGTTCGGTGGGCGTGGTAGGCACCAAAGGCGCGATCATCGTCGGGCGCGACGGCGCGGTGCGCAAGAAACTCGACGGCTCCGACGAGCAAGTGCTCGACGTGCAGGCCGCCACGGCGATCGATCCTTCGGGCAACCTCGGACAGCGCGACCAGGCTGGCAAGATCGCCCGCGTCGACAACCCCAACGAGACGATCCAGCAGCATTTCTTCCGCTGCGTCGAGCAGGGACTGACGCCGATCACCAGCGCCCGCGACGGTCGCGACACCCTGAGACTGTATCGCGCGGCGATGGAGTCCGCCCGGACGGGCAAGAGCGTGGAACTGTAGTGTCTGCCCGCGGGTTCCGGGATCAGGGAGATTACGTCCACGAACCTGCCCGCCGAAGCCTCGGCGAAGGCGGGTGTCACGAGTGTCACGAATGGGGAAGAAACAAGGAACCCCTCGAGCAAGCTCGATCGCTGACGTTCCGATCCTGACAATCGCACTGCCGGATCTTAATCAAACGCCCGCATGATGGCCTCGGCGTCCCAGTTGAGCATTTCCGCCAGCGTCTTCTGCTGAGGTTTGGCGATGCGGCCTGGCGGGGTGGCGGGCCACTGCAGTTTGTCTTTGCCGGCGCTGTTTTCGAAAGGCAGCAGCGTGGCGTCCGCGGCCAATGAGGCGGCAGGTTTGCCGACGCCGATGCGGCTTTCAAACGTGTTGCTGACCAGGTACAGCACCGCAGCGTCCGTCAGGTCCGCCGCGGTGAGACGCGAGGCGTCGGCGTCGCCGGTGAAGACGCAACTGCGCACGATCAGCGGGCAGGGCAGGTTCGGCGGCGTGGCGGCGACTTGTCCCACCGGCGCCGCTGCGCCGGCGGGCTGCGTGGCGGGGGCGGCGCTGCGGCAGGCACGGAGCATGTAGCCGCCTTCTTTGGGCGCATCGAGGGCTCGCAACGTGGTCAGGGTGATGACGCCGCCGCAGGCGGCGCGGGCCAGGTCGTGGCGGCCTTCGATCGTGCTCAGCGTGATGAAGAACCGACCGGGCCCCTCCGCCACCAGGGCCTCGCGGTCGCCTTTGATCTCGACGTTCTGCACGATGATGCGATCGCCGGCGAGCTTCAGGGCCGTCTCGTGCTGCGTGCCCTCGGGGCGGGCGGCGTTCCAGAGGCGGATGTTGCGGACAAGGATATCGCGCCCGCGGACGGTCAGGGGAATTTCTCCATGCGGCGGGCCATCCTCCTTCGATAGCTTGCCCCGCATGAGCACCGTGCCGGCGCGGTTGTGCCCGGTCAGGATGATCCGGGCCTTGTCGGGCCCGATGACGACGTTCTCGTCGTAGATACCCGGCAGGACGAGGATCTGCGTCCAGCCTTCGATCTTGGAGTCGGCGGCGTCGACGGCGGACTGGATCGTGCGGAACTCGGTGCGGTTGGCGCCGTTGGAGACGTACAGTATGCGCCCGACCTGCAGCGGGTTAGCCAGCGGCTGACGCTCGGGTCCGCACCCAGCGGCCGCCATTGCGAACATGATGAGCGAGAGAATTCGTTTGTCCGGCATGGACGAACTCCAAAAAGCCAGGTGCCATGGCGGCCGGTCAATTAAGCCGATCCACCAATTAACCAGTTAACCAATCCACCAGTTAACCAGTATCATATCCGCCGCTCAAGAGTTCCTTTGCTGGAGAAACGATCATGACGACGATGCGCCATCGCCTCTCGCTCGACCAGGGTTGGAAGTTCGCGTTGGGACACGCCGCCGACGTGGAGAAAGATTTCGGCTATGGCAAGGACGGGCTGTTTCGCAAGACCGGTTGCTCGCAGGGGCCCGGCGTGCCGGACTTTGACGACGCGGCGTGGCGCAACATCGACCTGCCGCACGACTGGGCGGTCGAGCTGCCCTTCGATCCGCGTGGCGATGTCGCCCACGGGTTCAAGGCCGCCGGGTGGCAGTGCCCGGAGAACTCGGTGGGATGGTACCGCCGCGCGTTTGATCTGCCGGCCGGCGACGAGGGCTCGTGCCTGGCGATCGAGTTCGACGGGGTGTTCCGCAACTGCGTGGTCTGGTTCAACGGCCACTACATGGGCGGCAATTTCGGCGGGTACAACAGCTTCCGCATCGACGTGAGCGCCCAAACCAACTACGGCGGTCGCAATGTGCTGGCCGTCCGCGTGGACGTGTCGAAGGACGAAGGCTGGTTCTACGAAGGGGCGGGCATCTATCGCCACGTGTGGCTGAGCAAGACGGCGCCGCTGCACGTGGCGCCGCATGGCGCGTTCGTGCGGGCCAAGGTCGGCAAGGGCGGGGCGGCGCTGACGATCCAGACCAGCGTGTGCAATTGCAGTGAGCGCGCGGCTGCGTGTCGAGTGACTTCGATCATTCTCGACCCGGCGGGCAAGACCGTCGCGAAGGTCCAGGGCTCGCTGCGCGTGGCGGCGGATGCGACGCGCGAGCTGGTGCAGAAGGCCCGCGTGGCGCGGCCGGCGCTTTGGTCGCTCGATACGCCGCAGCGTTACACGCTGGTGACGCAGGTGCGCGAGAGTTCCAAGCTGATCGACGAAACACGCACGCCGTTTGGCATTCGCACGGTGGCGTTCTCGGCGAAAACCGGCTTTGCCCTCAACGGCAAGCGAATGAAGCTCAAGGGCGTCTGCTGCCACCAGGACCACGCCGGCGTCGGGGCGGCGCTGCCTGACAGCCTGCAGGAGTATCGCATCCGCCGGCTCAAGGACATGGGTTGCAACGCCCTGCGCACCAGCCACAACCTGCCCACGGCCGAGCTGCTCGACGCCTGCGACCGCCTGGGCATGCTGGTGATGGACGAGACCCGCCGCATGGGGACCGACGACGACACGCTGGCCGAGCTGCGCACGATGGTGCTGCGCGACCGCAACCGCCCGTGCGTGGTGCTGTGGTCCATCGGCAACGAGGAGATGGCGATCCAGGGCACGGATGTTGGGCGGCGGATCGCGCGGCGGATGTACCGGATCGTCAAGAGCCTCGACCCCAGCCGCGCCGTGACGCAGGCGATGAACGGCCGCTGGGGCGAGGGGTTCACGCACACCCTGGACGTGCAGGGCTGCAACTACATCAAGTGCGGCAATATCGACGCCTTCCACGAGAAGTTCCCGGCCATGCCGGTGCTGTACAGCGAGTCGGCCAGCACGCTCTGCACGCGCGGGCAGTACGCCATCGACGAAGAAAAGTGTTACGTGACGGCCTACGGGCGCGAGGTGCCAAGCTGGGGATCGAGCCCAGAGGAGATGTGGAAGCACGACGTGGCGCGCCCCTGGTGCGGCGGCGCGTTCGTCTGGACGGGCTTCGACTATCGCGGCGAGCCCACGCCGTACAATCGCTGGCCGTGCATCAACAGCCACTTCGGCATCATGGACACCTGCGGGTTCCCCAAGGACACGTTCTATTACTACAAGGCGTGGTGGGGCAGCGAGCCGCTGGTGCATATTCTGCCGCACTGGACCTGGCCCGGCCGCCAAGGGCAGGAGATCGAAGTCTGGGTACACACGAACTGCCCGGAGGTTGACCTGCTGCTCGATGGGCAATCGCTTGGCCGCCGCGGCGTCGAGCCGCAAGGGCACGCCGAGTGGAAGGTGCCGTACCGCCCGGGCAAACTCGAGGCCCGCGGCTATCGCGACGGCAAGGTGATCGCTCGCGACGCAGTCGAGACCGCCGGCGAGCCGGCCGCGATCGTTCTGATGCCCGACCGCAAAACCATGGCCGCGGATAACCGCGACGCCGTGGTGATCAACGCGGCCGTGGTCGATGGCAGGGGCCGCGTCGTCCCCGGCGCCGAGAACGAGGTCCACTTTGCAGCCACCGCCGGCGGGCGCATCATCGGCGTGGGCAACGGGAACCCATCCAGCCACGAGAGCGACAAGGCCGACAGACGCAACGCTTTCGCCGGACTGTGCCAGGTCATCGTGCAATCGACAGGGCGGGCGGGGCCTGTGACGCTGACGGCGCAGTCGTCATCGCTCAAAGCGGCCAAAGCGGTCATCCAGGCGCGGCGCCCCGGGCTGTGCGAGTAGTCATCCCCCTTCTGCAAGGGCTATGATGTTGTAGGAGGGGACAGTCATGAAGCTCGCACCAGTTGCCGCGTTCGTCGCCGGTCTCGTTGCCTTGGCAGGTTTCGCTATCGCGCAGCCGCCTCCTCCGCCGGTCGAGCAGCCGGTCGTGCTGACCCGGGGACCGGTGCATGAGGCGTTTGCAGAACCCGTTTCGCTGCGCCCTCAGGCGGGCCTGATCGTTCCCAATCAGCCGCCACCGAGCATCGAGGAAATTCCGCCGCTGGACCGTCCTCAAGGTCCGGGGTTCGTCTGGATTCCGGGCTACTGGAACTGGGACACTGACCGCAACGACTTTATCTGGGTCAGTGCCTGCTGGCGACAGAGCCCGCCCAACCGTTATTGGGTGCCGGGCTACTGGGCGCCGGTGTACGATCCCAAGGAAGCCGCCCGCGGGGGCGTGAACATCGGCGTGGGCGGTATCGGCGTCCGCGTCGGCGGGGGAAGGGTGGACGTGCAGATCGGGCGCGGCCTGGGCGTCCATGTCGGCGACCGCGAAGCCCCCGCCCCGGCCGGTTGGGAGTGGATCAGCGGATTCTGGGCGTCGCTGAGCGATCAGGTGATCGAGTATCTTCCTGCCCCGCCGCCTCCGTTCGACCTGCAAGCGCCCGGGCGGGCGCCGGCTGCCGACGCGGTGTGGGTGCCGGGGATCTGGCGCTGGGAGCAGGGCCGTTACGTGCGTCGGGGAGGCTATTGGCTTCGGCAGCAGCGTGACTGGGTCTGGGTTCCCTCGCACTACAACTGGACGCCGCGCGGGTACGTCTTTACCGAGGGATATTGGGACTATCCGCTGCAGCGCCGCGGCGTGCTGTTCGCGCCGGTATATTTCCCCCAGGCCCTCTACCGGCAACGGCAGTACAGCTACTCGCCGAGCATCGCGATCGATCTGGGGGCGATGTCGGCGAACCTGTTCGCCTCTCCTCGATACCGGCACTACTACTTCGGCGACTACTACGCCGACGCCTACACGCGCCAGGGCATCTACCCGCTGTTCCAGAGCGACCGCTACCCCACGTGGTACGACCCGATCTACGTCTATGACCGATGGCGCTACGAAAGTGCCGACCGTCGCTGGCGCGAGCACCGGCGGGAGCTTTACGAGCGCCGCCGCGGCGAAAAGGACCTGCGCCCCCCGCGGACGTATCGCGATCTGGAAAACAGCGTCGGGCGCATGCCGCCCGACCAGCGAAGGGAGATGGAACTGGCCAAGCCCCTGGGGACCGTTATCGCCGAGCGGGACACGGCCTTGAAGTACGGGCAGATGAAGCCTGAAGATCGCCGCAGGATTCTCAGCGGCGCCGACGAGGCGCGGAAGCTCCGTGAAGAACGCGGAAGATGGGAGGCTCCTCGCGAGGGCGCCACAGGCACATCGAGCACGCCTCCGGATGCCCGAGAGGCGAAGGATACGCCCGAGTACGTGCATCCGCGCAGCGTGGGGGCAACGCAGCCCGAGCGAGTCAAGATCGTGCCGCCGCGGGCGACCGCAGGGTCGTCGGCTGAGCCCCCGCCTCCGCCCAATCCTGCCGGAGAACATGGGCGCTGAATAAAAAGCCAGCGCCGCGGGGTGTCCGCGGCGCTGGCTGGAAATTCAACTTGTCGGCGTCAGCGAGGGTTAGCTCAGCTTGACGTTGACGGCCTTGGGGCCCTTGGAGCCTTCTTCGACCTCGAACTCGACGCCCTGTCCTTCGTCCAGGGTCTTGAACCCTTCGCCGACGATGTCGTTGTAGTGAACGAAGACATCCTTGCCATCTTCAGTGGTGATGAATCCATAGCCCTTGGTGTTGTTGAACCACTTTACTGTGCCGCTTGCCATCGAAAAACTCCTTCAGAAAACTAGACACGCCGTCCCTGCATTCCCGTGTCATGGGGTGCAAGGCGCTGGGGTTCCGGCCACCGAGGCCGGTGATTCTTGTAATGACGTGCCAACACGTGAATCGATCTACTCGCTACCCGGACCCCACCCGGGTCTCTTCCGGCGGCGGCGGGAAACGCTTCCAGCCCCGGACCGGAACTTCTGTCGGCGACATTGTCGACACTGCCGCGCGGGCTGTCAACACCCTATTGCCCGAATTTTTAGCGGAGGTTCGCTTGGTTTCACGGCTAGCCCGGATATTTCACCGCGGAGGTCGCAGAGACCGCAGAGGCATTTTGAATGAAAAGACTTACAGAGAATTACGGAAGCTAACGGCGACGTCGAACGGGACGGCGGTTGGGGCGGCGCAGGGCGACGGCGCGCATGGCGGCCGGGCCTGAGGCAGCGCCGGCGGGGGGCTGCGAGGGCGTGAAGCCTTCGATGATGCGGCCGGGCAGTTCGCGGTTGATGAGGATCTCGATCTGAGTCAGTTCGCGGCCCTTGTCGGGGGTGACGAACGTGAAGGCTTTTCCCGCGGCGCCCATGCGGGCGGTTCGGCCGACGCGGTGAACGTAGACTTCCGGATCGTCGGGCAACTCGTAGTTGATCACGTGTGAGATGTCGTCGACGTCGATGCCGCGGCTGGCCAGGTCCGTGGCGACCAGCACGTGCAGCTCGCCCTCGCGGAATCGTTTCATGACCTTGTCGCGGTCGCGCTGCTCGAGATCGCCGTGGATCTCGCGGGCATTGACGCCTTCCTCTCGCAGCAGGTGGGCCACCTTGGCCGCGTCGCGCTTGGTGCGGGTGAACACCAGCGCCAGGCTGGGCTTTTCGACTTTCAGCAGGTGTACCAGCAGGCGTTTCTTGTCCTCGGGCGCCACACTGACGTAGCATTGATCGATCTGGTCGACCGTCAGCTTGTCCGGCGCGCAGAACACCTCCACCGGGTGACGCATGTACTGCCGCGCCAGGCGGTTGATCTCCTCGTGGATGGTGGCCGAGACGAAAATCGTCTGGCGCTGCGTGGCGGCGTGCGAGAGAATGTGCCGCACATCCTCGCGAAAGCCGATGTCCAGCATGCGGTCCACTTCGTCCAGCACCACAAACGACACGTGCTCCAGGCTCAGCAGCCGCCGCTGCATCATGTCCATCACGCGCCCGGGCGTTCCGACGACGATGCTCGCGCCGGCTTTGAGGTCCTGCACCTGAGTCTTCATCCGAGCGCCGCCGTAGACGGTGGCGATCTTGTGCTCGCCGAAGCGCCCCAGCAGGCGCATTTCTCCCGCCACCTGCGCCGCCAGCTCGCGCGTCGGCGCCAGGATCAGACAGCGTACGCCGTGACCGCCCTGGAGATTCTGCAGAATGGGCAGCCCGAAGGCCGCCGTCTTGCCCGTGCCGGTCTGCGCCTGGCCGAGGATGTCCTGCCCGGCCAGCGCCGGCGGGATGAGCTTGATCTGGATCTCCGTCGGTGTGGTCCAGCCCATGTGTTCCAAGGCCTGAAGCCTGGGCCCGTTGAGCCCCAGGGCGGCAAATGCGCCGGTGTCTGTCGTCATGTCATCGCCTCGATTTTGTATGATACTATCAAGGCACGCGGCGATTTGCCAGCAGCTATCAAATCAAGCTTTCAGCTATCAGCCTTCAGTCATCATCCAAAGCGTGCTCTCTCACTTGCTCAAGGGGTCGGTCCAACTGATCCCGTCGGAACCGTACAGGCACAAGTGGGCTCCCCAGTCGCCTTCGAGACCCGGGGCGCCGCAATCGGCCGAGACGGGCTCGCTCGTGACCGACCGGGCCGACAGGTCGAACATCAGGAAGTTCAGCGTGCTGGCATGGCGGTCGCGGGGGAAGGTCGCCGTCTGGGCGACTTCGCCGAGGTCTTCGCCGTTGCGATAGCAGCCCCACTCGCTTTCGCCGAAGAGAATCGTGTTGGCTTCGTCGGGGTGACCGTAGTTGCGGCTGAAGGCTTTGGGCGTGTTGTGGTCCACCCAGTAGTTCATGGCATAGCTGGAGCGAAAGACTGTCGCGTCGGCGTCGATCGATCCGCCGGCGCCGGCGCCGCACATGACGTTGGCTGTCGCGTCGCCGGGACAGACCAGAGCGTTGGAGGTGTACAGCGACGCCAGCGGCGAGACCTCGTACCACTTGGTGGTGCTATCCTTGTACGAACCGGGCAGGTACATCTTGTCGCTGCGGTAATTCGTGATCCCGTCGCTGATCACCCGGATGCGGTTGAGGCATCCGGCCACCATCGACTGCTGGCGGACATACATGAATGAAGGCACCAGGATGCCCACCAGGACGGCAATGATGGCGATGACGACAAGCAGTTCGACCATCGTAAAGCCTCGGTCAGCGGATTGGGCAGGAGATTGTCGCACGGCGGGCTCCCTTCGGGGTGTGGTTGTGCGGAGTCTTCCACAGGTATTCTAGAGCCCGGCCCTGCCGCGGTCAACTGCGCGCCGCAGTAATGCTTTTGCCATGCGGGAAAAGTCGCGGCGGAGGCACCAAGTATTCATCAAAGCCGTTGTGTGGCTTTGATGAGTACTTGCGCTGGATAGGGCACACGGCACCAAATGAAGAAGTAATTTCACACCACGAAATTACTTCTTCATTCAGTGCCTCGGCCGCGACTTTTCCCCCATAACTGAGGGCATGCGCGCCGGATGCGGTTGGCGATCCGGGCCGGCAAGGACAGCGCCGGCATGGCGCGGCAGATCCGCCGCCGGCGGCGAAAGACCTCGGCCGCGTCGAAATCCGCCGTCTCGATGGGCACCGTGGCGTTGGTGCTCAAGAGCCGCGGGCTGGCGGCGAAATCGGCGAACTCGCTCGAGACGATGATCCCCTCCGACAGGCACCGCTCCAGCAACCGCGTGCCCGGATACGGCTGGGCGATGTTCACGCAGGGGATGATCCGCCGGCTGAGCTTGCGGATCCGCCGCAGGTATGCCAGCGACCGCTCGAACCGCTGGGCCGTTTCGCCGGGATAGCCCACGATGACGAAGACCACGATCTGCCGCACCCCCGCGGTGGTCAGCAGTCGCAGGGCCTCGTACGCGCGGCCGGGGTCGAGCCGCTTGTTCATGATCTCCAGCATCTCGCCGTCGCCGTGTTCCAGCGCGACGCTCAGGGACGTGCAGTTGGAGCGTGCGATAAGCCCGGCCAGCGGCGCGTCGATCGTATCGATGCGGATTCCGTTAGGCGCCCGCCAGGCCAGCGGTCCGTGGCGCTGTCCCAGACGGATGAACCCTTCGAGGACTTCGCAGGCGCGCGAGGCGTCGAGGGTGAAGTTGTCGTCCTCGATCTCCAACTCGCGGACCCGGTGCCTGGACATGAGGTAGTCTACGTCGTCCACGACCCGCTCGGCGCTCATCGCCCGCCATCGCCGCCCGCACACCGGATGTACGCTGCAGAACTCGCAGTCAAACGGACAGCCGCGAGAAGTGATGATCGATGCGACCCTCCGCCCGCGGGCCGCCCGCGGAGAGAACTCGAAATACGCCTCCAGGTGCGGGATGTCGTCGTCGACGCGCGGAAGCAGGTCCAGGTCTTCTGCCGCTACGGCCGAGACGTACCGCTGAGGCGGCGCAAGGGGGCGGGTGTAGACGCCGGCGATTTGCTCCAGGGCGGCCCCGCCGGCGATGGCGGACATCACGCCCTCACCCTCGCCGACGACGATAGCGTGGGCTCCCGCCCGCAGGGCCAGGTCCGGCTGGGTCGAGGGATAGACCCCGCCCAGGATGACGCGGGCTCGCGGCAGGCGCTCGATGGCGGCAGCGACGAGGCGGTGACCCACGTGGGCCAACTGGCTGAAGGGCACCGAGACGCCCACCAGGTCCGTATCGCTGCGGAGTTGGGCGACGATCTGCCCGATCGGCTGACCGACCAGCACGCCGCCGGCGAAGGGCTCGCTGTGATCGATCCCGCCGGCGAGGGCGTCGATGAACTGCACGCGATGTGAGCGGGCCTTGAGCGAGGCGCTGATGCTGCGCAGCCCCAGGCAGTGCGACAGGGCGATCTCCTGGCGGCAGGGGAACAGGAACGGCGGATTGATCAGGGCGATATTCATTCCGGCACGATAGACAGATGCAGTCCGTCTTCGGCAAGGGCATCCATGCCTGCGGCGAAAGGGGCTGCTGAAGTTTTATCGGAATTTTCGAGAAATGGGGCATATTGTTTGTTAAAAGATATATTGTTCACATAGGTGAACTTTGACTGGAGCATACTTTGGCCACGCGAGGAATGCTTGGGTTATTCGGGCGCAGCCGCAAGAGGGCGCCCGCGCCTGCGGCTGCAACCGCTCTGGGCAAGATCCTGATCGTCGGTAGCCCTAACGTGGGCAAGAGCGCCCTGTTCAACCGCCTCACGGGTCAGTACGTGACGGTCTCGAATTATCCCGGAACGACGGTGGAGATCTGCCGCGGTCGTTCGAGCATTCTTCAGCGGCACTTCGAGGTCATCGACACGCCGGGCATCTATTCGCTCTGCCCGATCACCGACGAGGAGCGCGTCGCCTGCCGGCTGGTGCTGACGGAGCAGGCCCATGCCGTCGTCCACGTCGTTGACGCCAAGAACATCCGCCGCATGCTCGGCCTGACGCTGCAGTTGATCGAGGCCAACCTGCCGGTCGTGCTGGTGCTGAACATGGCCGACGAGGCGCGGCAGTTGCGGATCGCCATCGACGCCGACCGCCTCTCGCACATCCTGGGCATCCCGGTTGTTGAGACTATCGCCATCAGCGGCGACGGCATGGGTGAGCTGGCGCAGGCCATCGAGTCGCTGGCCCAGACCCGCCGCGACGCCCCCTCGGCCGTGCCGGTCGATTACGGCCCGGCGCTGGAACGGGCCGTCGGCACGGTGGCCCCGACGCTGGGCGACGACCACGGCGTGTCGCGCCGCACGCGGGCGCTGCTGTTGTTGCAGGAAGACCCCGCCGAGGCGTCACGCGTTCTGGGGCGACGCCTGCCCGAGCATACCGACGCCGTCCTGCACGCCCTGCACAGCGCCAGGGCCTTGTTGAAGCATTCGCCGCACTACTATGCCACGCTGGCCCTTCGCGGCCGCACCGACAGCATCCTCGACGAGGCGGTCTGTTTTCCGCCCAAGGGTCACCGTCCGCTGCGCGAGACGATCAGCCGCCTGTGCATGCATCCGCTGACGGGCTTGCCGCTGCTGGCGGCGGTGCTGTATTTCGGTCTGTACGTGTTTGTGGGCAAGTTCGGCGCCGGCACGATGGTGGACTTCATTCAGAGCACGATCTTCGACCAGTACATCACGCCCCACGTTGAGAATGCCATCAACGCGATGCTTCCCTGGCAGGTCTGGCGCGACTTGTTCGTGGGCGACTACGGCATCGTCACGCTGGGCATCCGCTACGCGGTGGCCATCGTGCTGCCGATCGTCGCGACGTTCTTCATCGCCTTCTCGATCCTCGAAGACAGCGGCTATCTGCCGCGCCTGGCGATGCTGATCGACCGCGTGTTCAAGAAGATCGGCCTCAACGGCCGGGCCGTCATCCCGATCGTCCTGGGCTTCGGATGCGACACGATGGCCACCATGGTCACGCGCACGCTCGAGACCCGGCGCGAGAAGCTCATCGCCTCGCTGCTGCTGGCGTTGGCGATTCCGTGCTCGGCCCAACTGGGCGTGATCCTCATGCTCCTGAAAGACACGCCGGCGGGCCTGGCCATGTGGGCGGCGTTCATCGCCGGAACGTTCCTGCTGGCCGGGCTGCTCGGGGCGCGCCTGCTGCCCGGGCCTCGCCCGAGCTTCTACATGGAACTGCCCCCCCTGCGCCTTCCGCGCGTCGGCAACGTGCTGGTCAAAACCTACTCGCGCATGGTCTGGTACTTCAAGGAAGTGCTGCCCCTGTTCGTGCTGGCCAGCGTGCTGATCTGGCTGGGGCAGCTCACCGGGATCTTCGAGGTGGCTGTCGATATCCTCAAGCCCCTCGTCCGCGCCATCGGGCTGCCTGACGGGTCGGCCACCGCGTTCCTGTTCGGATTCTTCCGCCGCGATTACGGCGCCGCCGGGTTGACCGACGTCAACATCGTCGGCACGCTCACGAACAACCAGCGCGTCGTCGCCGCCATCACCATGACGCTCTTCCTGCCCTGCATCGCCCAATTGCTGATCCTCAAGAAGGAGCAGGGCTTCAAGATGATGCTCGCCACCGCGGCGGCGGTCTGCGTGATCGCCTTGGCCGCTGGATGGTCGGCCAACGCTTTGTTGAATATCTTCCAGGTGACACTGTGATCTGCTCGTTCTGCGGCAAGGAGTTTGACGAGGCCGCCGCCCGCAAGTCCTGCGGCGGCTGCAGCCTGATGGGCGGCTGCCGGAAGCTCAAGTGCCCGCACTGCGATTACGAGATGCCCGAGGAACCGCGCCTGGTAAAATGGCTGCGGAAACTATGGAAGAAGCGGTAGCTTTGTGGCATGGCCGTCTCGGCCATGCGCTGGCGGGCGTCTCGCCCGCCAGCGGCAAAAGCATGGGCCACACCGGTGCCACGCACAACTTTCGTTGTGCGTGTCCCTGACCTCAGGGTCGGGGAGCATGGGCGAGACGCCCATGCCACACAGCAAGAGCATGGGCGAGACGCCCATGCCACACGAGAAACGCCATGACCACGCCGTCCGTTGAAGAATTGATGGAAAGCCTCTACGAGTGGCAGTTCGAGAAGGATGAATATCCTTCGCAGGCCCTCATCGCCCCCGCGCTGGCCGATGCGACCGCCGCGGGATACGTCGTCTGCGCCGACGGGCAGTGCCGCCTGACCGAAACCGGCGAGGCCGCCGGACGCGACGTCGTCCGCCGCCACCGCTTGGCCGAGTGCCTGCTGCGCAACGTGCTGGCCAGCCCCGACGTCGACGCCGACGCCTGCCGGTTCGAGCACCTGCTGCTCAACGGTCTCGACGACCGCATCTGTGCCCTGCTCGGCCATCCGCGAACCTGCCCGCACGGAAAGCCCATTCCCCAGGGCGCCTGCTGCCGGGCGGCCGCCGAGGAAACCTTCGCCGAAGTCCGCGCCCTCTGCGACGGACGCCCCGGCGAGAGCGGAACCGTCGCCTACCTCACCACGCGAGACGACCGCCAGGTGCAGAAACTCATGGCCATGGGCGTCCTGCCCGGCGCCGACGTGCACCTCATCCGTCGCTTCCCCTCCTACGTCTTCCAGGTCGGATACAGCCAGTTCACCGTCGACCACGAACTGGCCCAGATCATCTACGTGCATTGGACGCCCCCCGCGCCCCAGCGCCGCAGACGCCGGCGCTGGTGGGGGTGGTGAAGAGCATTTCCAATTTGCGATTGGCAATTTCCAATTGAACAACAAAACGCTCCCGCGTTCGTTAGCGGCGGGGCTTGAAATGCTTGCGGGTCAGCGAACCGCAAATATCGGCACATCCACCCCATGCCGCACGGCGGAGATGGTCGATCCATGCATCACGTCGCCCAGGCCCTTGTGGCCGTGCGTGCCCATGATCAGCAGATCGACGCCTTCGCGCCGCGCGAGCATGATGAGCTGCTTGGGCACGTCGCCGTAGCCCAGCACTGAGCGTACGACCACGCCCGAGGCGGTGAGTTCCTGGCCCAGCTTTGCCGCCAGCGTGGCCAGATAGGTTTCATCCTGGCGGCTCTCCATATCGCCGGTCTGTGGCCCGTACCACTGCCCGCCGACGCCCTCGACGACGTGCATGAGGACCAACTCGGACTGCTGGGCCTTGGCCAGCCCCACCGCCTGGGCGATCACCGCGGCGTCGTGTGCCTTGGCCTCCAGCGCCACGCCGATGCGGCGGAAGCGCCGATCGAGCACCGACGCCGCGTCGAGCACCTCCTGCGCCGACACGGGCTTGGCGGCCCGGGGCTCTGGCGTCTCGGGGCGGAAGATCATCCACGCCAGCAATCCCGCCAGCGACAGTGCTACCGCGCCTCCGACCGCGACGAAGATCCCTCCGGCCAAACCTGCCGACAGGATCTGCCCGTAGAGCTGCTGTCCGATCAGTTGCACGTTGAGAACGAGGATGATGGTCGTGACCAGCCAAGCCGCGCTCTTGAGCCACAGACCGCTGGCGAAGGGGCCCATCTTGCGGCGGCTGGACGTGAAGCGCACCAGCGGCACGACGGCGAAGGGCAACTGCAGGCTCAGTACCACCTGGCTGAAGATCAGCAGCGAGTAGATGCCGCGCTCGCCCGAGATCATCACGACAATGACGGCAGGTACGATCGCCAGGGCGCGGGTGACCAGTCGCCGCAGCCAGGGGCGGATGCGGATGCTCAGGAAGCCCTCCATCGTGATCTGCCCGGCCAGAGTTCCGGTCATGGTCGAGCTCTGCCCTGCCGCCAGCAGCGCCAGGGCGAATGCCACCGGCGCCACGCGGCTGCCCAGCAGCTTCTCCAGCAGTCTGTGTGCCTGGTCCAGTTCCTCGACGCTCTGGCCGCGCGTGTGAAAGACGGCCGCCGCGACGATCAGGATCGCCGCGTTGATCAGGAAAGCCCCGTTCATGGCGAACAGCGAGTCGATGAGGTTGTACCGGCAGGCCTGAACGACACTGGCGACGCTGTGACGCACATCACGGCTCTGCACCAGTGCAGAATGCAGGTACAGGTTGTGCGGCATGACGGTGGCGCCGAGGATTCCGATGGCGATATAAAGCCCCGGACCCGATAAGGACTGCCGTGTCGGGAGCAAACCGCCAACCACGCCGCCGGTCCCAAGCCACTGCGGATGGCTGAGGAAGACCTCGACGATGAAGCAGATGCCGATGATCGAGATCAGGGCGACGATGAGGGCTTCCATCTTGCGGATGCCGCCGCGCTGGATCGCCAGCAGCACCAGCACGTCCAGCCCCGTAACCAGCACCGCCAGTTGTATCGGAATGGACCCGCCCGACAGCAGCGTGATGCCCACCGCCGACCCCAGCAGTTCGGCCAGGTCGCAGGCGATGATGGCGATCTCGCACAGGAAGAACAGCAGGTAACGCACTGCCGGGCGGTACTCGTCGCGGCAGGCCTGCGCCAGGTCCCGACCCGTCACCAGGCCCAGGCGCGCCGAGAGCGTCTGGAGCAGCACCGCCATCGCGTTGCTCATCAGCAACACCCACAGCAGCGTGTAACCCAAATTCGACCCGCCCGCCAGATCGGTCGCCCAGTTGCCCGGGTCCATGTACCCCACCGCCACCATGTACGCCGGTCCGGCAAAGGCCAGCAGCCGCCGCAGCCAGCCCTTCTGCGGGATGACCACCGTTCGGTTGGTGTCCTGCATCGATGCCTGTGGGATTCTCGGCTGGTCGTTCAAGGCGATTGTTCTCTTATATCGATGCGAAACACTAGCCAGGGATAATCGACGTTTCCAATTTTCACGGGCGCATTTGCGATCACGGCGTCAGAACATCTTCCCCCGCGGCCGGCGGAGCGTATAATGTCGCCCGTCTTCTATGAAAGGAAAGACCATGTTCGATGACTTGACGCGCATCCGCCGCGGGCACCGCTCGCTCCGCTGTTCAAGCTGGGACCGCGAAGGACGCAACAGCGACTGGTTCGTCGCCAAACCCGGCGAGACGGTCGTGATGGCCGACATCGCCGGACCGGGCAAGATCACCCACATCTGGACCGCCCAGCACGCGCGCCTGCGCGAGGTGCTCATCAAGATCACCTGGGACGACGCGGCCGCCCCGAGCGTCATCGCTCCCATCGGCGACTTCTTCTGCATGGGCCACGGCCTCGTGAACGACTTCGACTCGGCGTTCTTCTCCTCCTCGACGAACATGCCGTACCAGTTCAACGGCAGCACGGCGTTCAACTGCTACATCCCCATGCCCTTTGCCAAGCGGGCGAAGATCGAGCTGGTCAACGAGAGCCAGCAGGACCACTGGTTCTGGTTCTACGTCGACTACGAGACCGTGCCCGAGATGCCCGAGGACACAGGCTACTTCCACGCCGAGTTCCGCCGGGCGTATCCCTTCGGCGGATGGGGGCCGGAGGTCGGCGTCAACACCGCCGAGGCCAACATCGTCAACGTCGAGCGCGAGGCCTGGGACAACAACTACGTCATCCTCGAGACCAAGGGCTGCGGGCAGTACATCGGCTGCAACCTCAGCGTCACCAACTTCAGCGGCACGTGGTGGGGCGAGGGCGACGACATGATCTGGGTCGACGGCTACAAGTGGCCGCCGGACCTGCACGGCACCGGCAGCGAAGACTACCTCTCGCACGCCTGGGGCATGCAGGACACGCGGTACTGGCGCTGCGGCTCGACGATCTGGGAGCACGACCGGCGCACCGGCACCAACACCGACTGGCGGGCCCAGGGCGGCTACCAGACCAGCTACGTGTTCCACGTGGAAAACCCGATCCGCTTCGAGAAGGAGATCAAGGCCACCATCGAGGTCGGCCACGGCAACCACCTCGCCAGCGACGTCTGCTCGGTGGCGTACTGGTACGCCGCCAAGCCCACCCGCGCCAAGACTCCGCCGCCGGTAGCCAAGCGCATGCCCGTCAAGCGAGACACGGCCGGCAACTGGATCATCGACAAGAAAGCCCAATGCCCCGGCAAGGGTGTCAAACTCAACGCCGAGATGAAGGCGATGAAGAAGAAGTGGGCAGACCGGTTCAAGAAGAAGTAAGGGAGTATGCCACACAGAGCCGCAGAGAAAAACGAGAAAAGCAACTGGACTTAGGAAGCTTTTGCTGCCCCCGTTTTCTCTGCGTCTCTGTGTCGCAAGATCTTCGCCTGCCGAAAGCGGTACGGCCCATACCACAATTCCACTTCCTTGCACTTTGTTGTACTTTTCACAGCGATCTGCAGGGAAGCCCATCCATCCGCCCGCTCTTCAAGGCACTAAAGTTAGTGATCTCAGTCATAAATGATTATTTGGTAATGACTTATGTCTTAATTCAACACGGGCTCAGGTATAACATTCTGCGAATAAATCAGTTACATCGCAAAGCCTTATCGCTCAGCACTTCAGACCGTAATAGTTGCATTCCTGCGGCGGCAGGGGGAGTGGGTGGATCGTGAGGGGGCCGGCGTAGTCGGCGGCTGTCAGCACCGCCTCGGCGCCTTTTGGCAGATCAAGCGTGATGACGCCGTCGGCGGCTGGGGCGATGGGCGTGGGGCCGGCGGGGGTTTGCAGCGTGGGCTTGACGAGGTCGGTTTTCACGCGGCAGGGTTCGCCGGCGAGGCTCTTGATGCGGACGAACCGCGTCTGCCCGCCGCTGCGTACGGCGCTGACGAGGAACGCGCCTTCGGCCAGCAGGTCGTGGAAGGCGGCGTCGGCCCACTGCGGCGGCACGGCCGGGAAGATGCGGATCACATCGTGGCTTTGCAGCAGCATGTCCTGCACGCAGCGGGCGGCGGAGGGGGGCGTCTCCATGACCGGACCCCACTCGACGTACATGGTGTTGGGGTTGTCGAATCGCGCGAGGAACTCGCGCAGGCACCGCAGGGCCGCGGCGCCGTCGCCCAGTGCGGCGAACATCGACGATCCTCCGGTGTAGCTGTAGCCTGCCAGGGCCTCTGACAGCGAGAGCCAGTGGTTGATCGACCGCAGTGCCAGCTCGCGGGCGGCCCGGCCGTTAAAGTCCCACGTGCGGAACGGCACCAGCTCCATCAGGTGCGCGTAGTGGCGGTGGGAGACGGCCAGTGCCACATCCGAGCCGATGCGCAGGCCGGTCTCATCGCACGGCGGGGGCGCCAGTCGCGCGAGGATGTCGCGCCAGCGAGGGATGTCTGCGTCGTCGATGCCCAGGCGATCGCACATCCACAGCAGCGCGCGGCAGCCCCATCGGATCATCGCCAGGGCCTCGTTGGCGTCGTCGGCGCCGCCGTATTCGGAGCTGTAGATTTCCTTCACGTGCAGGCGGCCGTCGTCGCCTTCGATCAGGAAGTGAAAGATGAAGCTGTACGCCCGGCGCGTCAGCTCGAACAGGCCGCCGCGCAAGACGCGGTCGTCCATCTCGCGGCGGTAATGCTCCCACCACGTGTGGCAGATCCAGGGCAATTGGTTGAGCCGGGCGCCGCGGCGGCTGGGCCCGCCGTCGACGTTGACGCCCTCCCAGTACACGTCGCGGTTGATCATCTCGCTGGTCGTCGTCGGGTTGCCGAAGTACGCCGAGTCGTGCCGCATCTCCGGCGGGGCGTTGTCGATCAGGTGGCCGTTGGCCAGCTCCTGCCTGAGCAGATCGAACAGCGGTTCGCTCAGCGACGATTGGTTGGCCACCGGGATCGGATAGTGCAGCAACTGGACGTTGAGGTTCCACCACGTCGCCGGCCACGGGGTGTCGCATGTGAGCCAGGGCCCGCACGTGTCGACGATCACGCCGCCCCTGCGGGTGGCCGAGGCCAGCTTGTAGAGCTGGATCCAATAATGGCTCTCGATGCGGCCGTCGGGCACGCTCAGGAAACTGCGCGGGTAGAACTCGTGCCACCAGGTTCGGTGCGTGCGCTGCAGGGCGTCGGGCCCGGCGGCGGCTGCGCGGTCGACCGCCGCGCATGCCTCGGCCGCTGCACCGCCGGCGAACAGGGCGTAGCCAACGGCGACATAGAGGATACGCTTCGCCGGTCCCAGCGACACTTCGCGCCAGGCGGTGGCATAGTCGCCGCCGACGAGCAGGGGCTGAATCCAGACGTGCGTCTCGCCGCGGGTTTCCAGCCGGCCGTCGGGGTTGGGCACGTAGCCCGGCTCGGGCGCCTTGTGCATGCGAGGGCAGATCGCCCGCGACGGCCGCCACTGCAGGGTTGCGTCGCGCTGGCCCGGGTCGGCGTCGAGCTCGATCGCCACGATCTGGGCGGCATCGCCGCTTTGCACCCACGAGCGCCAGCGGATCTCGCCACGGTCGCTGCCGATGACGCCGCAGGCATGGGCGTTCCAGAGGTCCAGCCGCATCGTGCCGCCGGCGCTCTGGCCGACGGGACACAGCTCGAATCGCCCGATCGGCAGGCGGTAGTGATCGAAGATCGACCACTCGCTGGCCTGATAGTCACGGTCGCGGTTGTCGTAGACGTCGCTGCGGCCGATCGTCCAGCCCAGCACGTCGGCGGGCGGGTCGGCTTCGCCACAGCCGCGGTAGATCATGGCCCCCAGACGCCCGTTGCCGACAAAGGCCCCTTGCGTCCAGAGGTCCGGCAGGCGCTGCCAGACCAGATCGTGGCGCCCCAGAAACGCCGCCCAGTCCACCGAACATGAGCATGAGAGATTGGCAAACCGCTCGGCGCATTCCCCCCCGACGCCTTTTGAGGAATCGTATTCTGTTGGCATGCCACTGCACCTCTTGACGATAGGCGGTCTGCAGGTCCTTTGCGCTGTCCCGTTCACAGGCGGTCACAGTCTGGAGACATTAACAGACTTTCTCCGTCAGCAATAGCAATTCACCCTTGCGGCTTCGGCGGCCGCGAAGCGACAATGGTCGCGTGACGCGAAATGAGATCATCTTCTTGCTCTGCGTGGTGGCCGCGGTGGCGGGTGGCATTGCTTTGGTGCCCACGCGGCCGCCGGCGCCGGCGGCGGGGTTGTCGCTGGAGCAGTGGGATGCGGCCACCGACGATCGCTCCAAGTGCGTCACGCTCTCGTGGCTGGGGCCGCCGATCATGCCTGGGGCGAAGAAGGGCACTTGGATCGAGCGGCGGCTGGAGAAGGCGTTCAACGTCGATCTGCGCGGGATCTTTCTGGACGGGGCGGCGTTCGGGCAGAACCGCCCGCTGATGTTCATGTCCGGCGACGTTCCGGACGTGGTCTGGGACGGCGACCCGCTGCCGTTCCGCCGCAACGTCGACCAGGGCTTCGTGATGGAACTGCCCTACGAAGTGCTCCTCAAGCACGCCCCGCAGTACGTCAAGATGATCAACACGTACTGCCCCAAGGCGTGGCTGTACACGTACTATCGCGGTCGCAACTACGGCGTGCCGACGCTGGCGGCGTCGGACATCTACCCCCCGGCCATGGCGTGGCGCAAGGACTGGCTGGACAACGTCGCCATCGCGAAGGTGCCCGACACGCTCGATGAGATGCACGAGGCGTTCTACCGCTTCCGCCACAACGACCCCGACCGCAACGGCAAGAAAGACACCTACGCGTTCTGCCCCGGCGCGCACTGGTCGATCGCCTTCATCGACGTCTTCGCCGCGTTCAACGTCCTGCCGCAGGATTTCGTCGAGCGGGACGGCCGCGTCGTCTGGGGCGGCGTCACGCCCGAGGCCAGGCAGGCCCTGGCGGTGCTGCGGCAGTGGTACGCCGAGGAACTGATCGATCCGGACTACATCGCGGCCAATTCGTTCACGGACTTGAGCATAGACCGGTTCAAGAACGGCCGCACGGGATACATCACCTACGTAGATGACCGCCAGTGCGACAGCGCGTATCCGCACTCGCTCTTTGCCGATCTGCTGGAGCTCAACGCGATCCGCCGAAAGAACGGCCAGGAGAACACGGTTGCCCAACTGGTGCCGGCCGCGCCGCCGCGCGGGATCGACGGCAAGCGTCGCTACCGGTTCTGGGGCGGGCCGGCGCACTCGATCTGGTTCGGCCAGCACATGGCCAAGACGCCCGAGAAGGTGCTGCGGACGCTTCACATGTTCGAGGAATTGTGCAAGCCCGCCAATGGGCGGTTGTTTGTCGAGTCGCGCATCGGGGAGGAAGGGACGCACTGGAAGTGGGACGCCCGCCAGGGCGTGGTGCCGCTGTATCCCTACAGCGAGACCGGCCAGGACGCGCGGAACCTGCTGGCGTTCTGGGGGCTGGAGAACGCTTACGGGTTCTACTCGTTCTCGTCGGCCCCGCTGGAAGTGACGAATCCGTACCTGCCGGCGAGCATCAAGGAGTTCCGCGCGAAGTACCGCCGCACGGAGTACGGGCTGATGAACGCCATCGGCAAGAGCGACGTGGTGGACTCTGCCGGTCGGAACCTCGACGACCTGCGGCAACTGCAGACGGAAGTGTATACCGACATCATTCGCGGCAAGAGGCCACTGGACGACTTCGACACGTTCGTCGAGCAGTGGAAGCAGCGGGGGGGCGACCTGCTCACGCGCGAGGCCAACGAACTCTACGCCATCATGGGCGACATCTATCGCCAGGTCGGTGCGACCGCTGCGACGCAGCCTGCAACGCGGGAGGCGCGGCCATGAGTGACAGCGCCACCAAGGGCGGCGGCGAAGTCGTGGCTGTCGGGCTGAAGCCCTCCCGCCACGGCACCCTTGCTGCCCGGCGCAGCGGCTGGGCGCCGTATCGCCGCCACGCGGGGCTGATCCGGATGATCGCCTTGCCGCTGGCGGTCCTCGTGCTGTTCAACTACGTGCCGATGGTCGGGCTGATCATCGCCTTCAAGAACTTCGCGATGAAGGACGGCATGCTGGCCAGCCAGTGGGTGGGTCTGGAGAACTTCTACCGCCTCTTCAGCGGTCCGGAGTTTCTCCGCGCCTTGCGGAACACGGTGATCATCAGCGTGCTGCGGCTGGGCTTCGGGTTCTTCGTGCCGGTGATTCTGGCGCTGATGCTCAACGAACTGCGTCTGACGCTGCTGAAGAAGTCGGTTCAGACGCTGACGTATGTCCCGTACTTTTTCTCGTGGGTGATCCTGGGCGGCATCTTCATCATGATGCTGACCGGCGGGGGGCCGATCGACTCGGCCGTGCGCAGCGCGGGGGCCGGGCGCGTCGAGTTCCTCTCGGACCCGGTATGGTTCGTCGTGGTGCTGGTGGCCACGGGCATCTGGCAGGGCGCCGGGCATGCTGCCGTGATCTACCTGGCGGCGCTGGCAACGATCGATCCGAACCTGTACGAGGCCGCGGCGGTCGACGGGGCGTCGCGCTGGCGGCAGACGCTGCACGTGACGCTGCCGTGCCTGGTGCCGACGATGATCGTGCTGTTCATCCTCTCGCTGGGCGGGATTCTCAACGCCGGGTTCGACCAGGTCTTCAACATGTACAATCCCAGCGTGTACGTCTCGGCGGACATCATCGACACGTACGTGCTGCGGCGGCTGATTGCGATGGACTTCTCGCTGGCGACCGCGGCGGGCATGTTTAAGTCGGTGGTGGGCATGGCGCTGATCGTCGCGGCCAACTGGGGCGCCCGGCGAATGTCGCGCGGAGAACAGGGAATATGGTGAAACCAGTGGTGAGTTGTGAGTGGTGTGTGGTGAGAAACAGCGGAAAGACTCCGCGGCCGGGATCTCACAACTCACAACACACAACTCACAACTTCTTCTGGCGGTGGAGTTGAAATGGTCGGCCGCACAACAGGCGAAAAGATTTTCAACGTGTTCAACATCATCGTCATGATCATCGTGGCGTTGATTGCGATCTATCCGTTTATCTACACGTTGTCGATCTCGCTGAGCAGCAATGTCGAGGCCGCCCGCGAAGGCTGGCACCTGTGGCCGCGCGAGGTGTCGCTGGCGGCGTACAAGGTGGTCCTGGGCAATACCCAGATACGCACGGGTTTTGTCAACTCGCTGGTGCGTACTGCCCTGGGGACGGTGTTGACGCTGTTCATGACGTGCCTGGCGGCGTATCCGCTGGCTCGCAAGAATCTGCCCCACCGCGGGATGGTGATGTTCCTGGTGCTCTTTACGATGATCTTCAGCGGCGGGATGGTGCCGATGTACCTGCTCATCAAGGGCCTGGGCCTGATGAACTCGATCTGGGCGCTGGTGGTGCCGACCATGCTCTCGGCGTTCAACATCATCATTATGAAGAACTTCTTCCAGGCGATCCCCGAGAGCTACGGCGAGGCTGCCCGCGTCGAGGGCGCCTCCGAGTGGACCATCCTCTGGCGGATCTACGTCCCGCTGGCCAAACCCGTGTTGGCCACCGTGGCGCTGTGGACGGCCGTGGCGCATTGGAACCAGTGGCTCGACGCCATGATCTATATCAACGACGACTCGCGCCAGATGCTCCAGGCGTTCCTGCAGCGCATCGTCATCCAGGGCAGCACGGCCATGCTCGACATGGGCCTGACCAAGATGGTCGACTACTCGACCGCGACGATCAAGGCCGCCACCGTCGTCATCACCGTCATGCCGATCCTGATCGTCTATCCTTTCGTGCAGCGCTACTTCGTCAAAGGCATCATGCTCGGCGGGATCAAAGAATAGTGGTGAGTTGTGAGTGGTGAGTGGTGAGAGCGCCGGGTGCCATGGCGGTCGTTTCTCAGCCGCCATGCTCGCTGAACGGTCGGGGACATGGCGGCTTGAAAACGGCCGCCATGGCACCCAGTCTGGCACGTTTCTTCTCACCACTCACCACTCACCACTCACAACTTTCGCAGGGTCTTGCGTGCCGCCGCAGGCGCGGTAGACTGCCGGACTGAACTCTGACAGAGGAGAACGTGCAATGGACTTTCTGGAACGGGTCGACCCGGAAGTGGCGCGGATCATTCATGCCGAGCGAAAACGCCAGGCGACGACGCTCGAACTGATCGCCTCCGAGAACCACGTCTCGGCGGCCGTGCTCGAAGCCATGGGCACCGTCCTGACCGACAAGTACGCCGAGGGCTACCCCGGGCGGCGATGGTACTGCGGTTGCGAGAACATGGACTCCATCGAGCAGCTCTGCATTGACCGCGCGAAGAAGCTTTTCCACGCCGAGCACGCCAACGTGCAGCCACACAGCGGCACCAGCGCCAACCTGGCGGTCTACATGGCCGCTCTCCAGCCCGGCGCGAAAATCATGGGCATGAACCTCGCCCACGGCGGGCACCTCTCGCACGGCCGCAAGCAGAACATCTCGGGCATGTTCTACAAGGCGGTGCATTACGGCGTCAGCGAGGGCACCGAGACGCTCGACATGAACCTCGTGCGCGAGCAGGCCTTGAAGGAAAAGCCCGACATGCTCGTCTGCGGCGCGTCGAGCTATCCTCGCACGATCGACTTCGCGGCCTTCGGGCAGATCGCCCGCGAGGTCGGCTGTCCGCTGCTGTGCGACATCGCCCACATTGCGGGCCTGGTCGTCGGCGGCGTACACCCGGACCCGGTGCCGGTGAGCGATTTCGTCACCACGACCAACCACAAGACCCTGCGAGGCCCGCGCGGCGGCATCATCCTTTCCAAGGCCATCTGGGCCGACAAGCTCGACGCGGCGGTCTTCCCCGGCATCCAGGGCGGACCGCTGGAGCACGTGATCGCCGCCAAGGCCGTCGCGCTGGAAGAAGCGTCGCACCCGACGTTCATGAACTATGCCTCGGCCATCATCGCCAACGCCAAGGCCCTGTCCGAGGCGCTGATGAGCCTGGGGTGGCGCCTGGTCACCGGCGGCACCGACAACCACATGGTGCTGATCGACCTGCGCAGCCGTTTTGAAGACATCGACGGACACATGGCCGCGATCTGGCTGTCGCAGGCGTCGATCGTGTGCAACAAGAACGCCATCCCCTTCGACACGCGCTCGCCGCTGCGACCGTCGGGCATCCGCCTGGGAACGCCGGCCGTGACCACCCGCGGCCTGACCCCGCGCGACATGAAACAAATCGCTGCGTGGATCGACCAGATCCTGACCAGCGGCGGCAACGAAGATATCATTACCAAGGTGAGCGAAGGCGTCGAAGAAATCTGCCGCGCCCATCCCGTGCCCAACAGCAGCTATTAGTCGTGGCACAGGCTTTCCAGCCTGTGGCCCACAGCCTGGAAAGGCTGTGCCACCTGCTACGTGACGAGGCCGACATGCGTGAGATCTACCGAATCCTGGACGCCAATTTCAACCGGGCCCGCGAAGCCCTTCGCGTGGCCGAAGATTGCGGGCGATTCGCCCTCAACGACGTGGCGATCACCGTCATGGCCAAGCACATGCGCAGCGACCTGCAGGGGCTGCTGAGCGATATCCCGCTGATGGAGATGGTGGCAAGCCGCGACACCCCCGGCGACATCGGCACGGATCTTACCAGCCCGACCGAACTCAAGCGGGCCGACATGAGCGACGTGGCCATCGCCGCGATGAAGCGCCTGGGCGAATCGCTGCGGTCGATCGAGGAATACAGCAAGGTCGTCGCCCCGGCCAAGACGCTCGACGTCGAGCGCATGCGGTACAACGCCTACACGCTCGAGCAGCGCCTGTTGGGGCGGCTGTTCGTGCGGCGGTTCTTCGCCGACATTCACCTGTACGTGCTGGTCGACAGCTCGATGTGCCGCGGGTCGGTGCGCGAGATCGCCCGCGCCGCCATCGCCGGGCAGACCGACGTCATCCAGGTGCGCGAGAAAAACATCCCCGACGCGCAGTTCCTGGCCCTGGCGGCAGAGATGCGCGACCTGACCGACGAGACGGGCAAGATGCTTATCATCAACGACCGGGCGGACATCGCTGCCATGGTCGGCGCCGACGGCTTGCACGTCGGGCAGCACGACCTGCCTGTCGCCGAGGCCCGGCGCCTGCTGCGACCGGGCGCCCTGGTCGGCAAGAGCACGCACACCATCGAACAGGCCCGCGCCGCGGTGACCGAAGGCGCCGACTACATCGCCGTAGGCCCCATCTTCGCCACGGCGACCAAAGACGCCGGACCGCCGGTGGGCGTCGAGTTGCTCAAGCAGGTTCTGGCCGAAGTGCAGGTGCCGGTGGTGCCCGTCGGCGGAATCACGGCCGCCAACGTCGCGCAAGTCCGAGCCGCCGGCGCCACCCGGGCGGCCGTCTGCTCCAGCGTCATCAAGGCCGACAACCCCCGCGCCGCCGCCCAGCAGATCCGCGACACGCTGACGCAGGCGTAGCAATTTCCAATTTCCAATTTGGAATTTCCAATTGGGTCGCCATGGGCGTGCGTCACTTCGCGCAGGCCTGGCGCACTTTGGCGAAGGCGTCCATGCAGGCGTCGAGTTGCTCGGTGGTGTGGGCGGCTGAAATCTGCACGCGGATGCGGGCCTGGCCTTGCGGCACCACCGGATACGAGAAGCCGATCACGTAGATGCCTTCGGCGAGCATCAACGAGGCCATCTTTGTCGCCAGGGCGGCTTCGCCGAGCATGATGGGCACGATGGGGTGGTCGCCGGCGGCGATGTTGAACCCGCGTGCGGCCATGCCGTCGCGGAAGTGTTTCGTGTTGGCGGCCAGCGTGTCGCGCAGGGCGGTAGAGGCGCTGAGAATCTCCAGCACCGCCAGGCTCGTCGCGGCGATCACCGGGGCCAGCGTGTTGGAGAACAGGTACGGGCGGCTGCGCTGGCGAAGCAGTTCGACGATCTCGCGCCGGGCGGCCGTGAACCCGCCGCTGGCGCCGCCGAGGGCTTTGCCCAGCGTGCTGGTCACGATGTCGACGCGCCCGATGACGCCGCGATATTCGATGGACCCGCGCCCCGTCGGCCCGAAGAAGCCCGTGGCGTGCGAGTCGTCGACCATGACGGCCGCATCGTACTTGTCCGCCAGGTCGCAGATCTCATCCAGCGGCGCGACGGTTCCGTCCATGGAGAACACGCCGTCGGTGGCGATCAGGCGCAGGCGTGCGCCGGCGGCCTCGCGCAGGCGGGCCTCGAGGTCGGCCATGTCGCAGTGGGCGTATCGCAGGCGCTGGGCTTTGCACAGGCGGATGCCGTCGATGATGCTGGCGTGGTTGAGCTGGTCGCTGATGACGGCGTCTTCTTCGCCCAGCAGCGTCTCGAAGAGCCCGCCGTTGGCGTCGAAGCAGGAGCTATAGAGGATGGTATCCTCGCAGCCGAGGAATCGCGACAGGGCGGCCTCGAGCTGCTTGTGCAACTCCTGCGTGCCGCAGATGAACCGCACGCTGGACAGGCCGTAGCCCCATTTCTCCAGGGCCCGCCGGGCGGCCTCGATCACCCGCGGATCATCCGCCAGGCCCAGGTAGTTGTTCGCGCAGAAATTGAGCACCTGCCGCCCGTCCGGCGCCACGGCGATCACCGCCCCCTGCGGCGAGACGATCACCCGCTCGTCCTTGTACAGCCCCTGCGAGCGAATGTCCTGTAACACCTGCGCAATGTGCGATTTCATGGAATCAAACACAACGGTTTCTCCACACGTATCGTTTGGCAACTCTCACGATATTTCCCCAGCCCAACGGCCGGCATGCGCCAGCCCGGGGCAACCGCGCAAAGGGCCATCGCCCCTCGGCGTGAGCCTGGTTCTTCCCCGGCCCAAAGGGCCGGTATTCGTCAGCCCAGGGCGCAGCCCTGGGTGGCAATCCCCCACATGACCCAAGCCCTGAAAGGGCGGCAGATATTCAGTCCCAGACATAGCGCTCATCATATTCGATGTTATGCCGTTTGAGAAACGCTCGGTATTCGTCTTGGAAGGAAATCTTCTCGTGGTGTTCAGGCTGGTTGAGGATGTAGTCTCTCACCTGCCGAATTGAGGATTCGCTCACGGAAAATGCCCCGTATCCGTTCTGCCAATGAAACCCTGCGTACTGGCGGCCCTTGGTCTTGATCCATTTAGATGACGCCGTCTTGAGATGTTCCACGATTTCGCTCTGGCTGGTCTTGCGGGACAACAGGAACAGGATGTGGACGTGGTCCTCGACAGCCTCCAGTTGGAGCGATGGCGAATCGAGATTTCGAAGGATGCCGATCAGGTACGCCTTCAGCTCCTCGCGAACGGAATCAGCCAGGAGCGCCTGGCGGTTTTTGGTGCTGAAGATCAGGTGAACGAGTACCTTCGAGAGTGATTGCCCCATTGTTTGTTCTCCTCGTGTCGCCGCGCAAGTCCCGGCCCTTCAGGCCGCGGGAACAGCGCGTCGCGTACCCAGGGCTTCGCCCTGGGCTGACGACCGGCGGCCCTTCAGGCCGCAGAACGGCGCGGGCCTTTCAGGACGGCCAAATCGCCGCAAGGCATTACTCCGACCAGGTCAGGACGACTTTGCCGCTCTTGCCGCTTCGCATGACGGTGAAGCCTTCTTCGAAGTCCGTGTACGCGCAGCGGTGCGTGATAACCGGCGTGATGTCCAGGCCCGTCTGGATCATCGAGGTCATCTTGTACCAGGTCTCGTACATCTCGCGGCCGTAGATTCCCTTGATCGTCAGGCTGTTGAAGACGATCAGGTCCCAGTCGATCTCGGTGGTGGGCAGGATGCCCAGCAGGGCGATCTTTCCGCCGTGGCACATGTTGGCCAGCATGTCGCGGAAGGCGTTGGGGTTTCCGGACATCTCCATGCCGACGTCGAATCCCTCTCGCATGCCCAGGTCGGCCTGGGCCTGCTTGAGCGTCTTGCCCTCGCGGATGTTCAGTGCCACGCTGGCGCCCATGCGCTTGGCCAGGTCCAGGCGGTACTCGTTGACGTCGGTGATGACCACGTGCCGCGCCCCGCAGTGGCGGGCGATGGCCACGGCCATGATCCCGATGGGACCGGCGCCGGTGATCAACACGTCCTCGCCCAGCAGGTCGAAGGACAGCGCCGTGTGCGTGGCATTGCCCAGCGGGTCGAAGCAACTGGTGACCTCGAGGGGGATGGACGCCTCGGCCGGCCAGACGTTGGTCACCGGCAGGGAGAGATATTCGGCAAAGGCGCCGTCGCGGTTGACGCCGACGCCGCTGGTGTTGGGGCAGAGGTGGCGCCGCCCGGCCAGGCAGTTGCGGCAGCGCCCGCAGACGACGTGCCCTTCGCCGCTGACGAGATCGCCCTTGTGGTAGTCCTTGACGTTGGCGCCGATCGACTCGATCCTGCCGACGAACTCGTGCCCGACGGTCATCGGGACGGGGATGGTCTTCTGCGCCCAGGCGTCCCAGTTCCAGATGTGAACGTCGGTGCCGCAGATGCTCGTCTTGAGAATCCGGATCAGCACGTCGTTGACGCCGACGCTGGGGACCGGAACGTCCTGCAGCCACAGGCCTGTCTCCGGTTTGGCCTTAACTAATGCCTTCATCATCTTGCTCATGAAAATCCTTCCCGTAAAAGCACTAAGCAGTTTACCCGCCCGCGGGGTAACAGGGAACAGCCGGGTGCGGGCATTTTGCTCTTGCCCCACAGGGCCGGGCGGTTGTAGTCTACCGCTCTTATCGCTGACCTAACAGGAGATGGATTCCATGGCGAAAGTTCCGTCCGACATTGATATTTCACGCGCTGCCAAACCGATGAAGATCACCGAGGTGGCCAAGCGGGCCGGCATCCCCGCCAAGTACCTCGAACCGTATGGCGACGTCAAAGCCAAGGTCAAGCTCGAGATCCTCGAGTTCCTCAAACGCCGCAAGCAGGGCAAGTACATCGACGTGACGGCCATCACGCCCACCCCGCTGGGCGAAGGCAAGACCACCACCTCGGTCGGTCTGACGCAGGCCCTGGGGGTCATCGGCAAGGATGTGTTCCTGTGCATCCGCCAGCCGTCGATGGGCCCGACGTTCGGGATCAAGGGCGGCGCCGCCGGCGGCGGATACAGCCAGGTCATCCCGATGGAAGAGTTCAACCTGCACCTCACCGGCGACATCCACGCCGTGTCCATCGCCAACAACCTGCTGGCCGCGGCGATCGACGCCCGCCTGCGCCACGAGGCCCACACCAGCGACGCCGAACTGGCTAAGGCTGGGCTCAAGCGCCTCAACATCGACGCCGAGACCATCACCTGGCGCCGCGTGGTCGACGTCAACGATGCGGCCCTGCGCTTCATCGAGACCGGACAGAGCGAGAATTGGATGGACGGCCCGCAGCGCAAGACCGGCTTTGACATCTCCGTGGCCAGCGAGATCATGGCGATCCTCGCCCTGGCGACGGATGTCAAAGACATGCGCGCCCGCCTCGGACGCATCATCGTCGCGATGAACAAGGACGGCAAGCCCGTCACGGCAGAGGACCTCGGCGTCGCCGGGGCGATGATGGTCCTGATGAAGGACGCCATCAAGCCCAACCTGATGCAGACGCTGGAAGGCCAGCCGGCATTCGTCCACGCCGGACCCTTCGCCAATATCGCCCAGGGCAACAACTCGATCATCGCCGACCGCATTGCGCTGAAGCTGGCGGACTACGTGGTGACCGAGAGCGGCTTCGGGGCCGACATCGGCATGGAGAAGTTCTTCGACATCAAGTGCCGCGCCTCGGGCCTGGTGCCCAATTGCGTGGTGCTGGTGGCCACCATCCGCGCCCTGAAGATGCACGGCGGCGGGCCCAAGGTGACCCCCGGCAAGCCCCTGCCCGAAGCGTACGTCACCGAGAACCTGGCCCTGCTGGAAAAGGGCACGTGCAACCTCGCCCGCAACATCGCCATCGCCAAGAAGTTCGGCGTGCCGGTCGTCGTGGCGATCAACTGCTTCCCCGCCGACACCAAGGCCGAGGTCGAGCAGGCGCGCAAGGCCGCCATCGCCGCCGGGGCCGAAGACGCCGTTGTGGCCGAGCACTGGGCCAAGGGCGGAAAGGGCGCCAAGAAACTCGCCGAAGCGGTTGTGGCCGCCTGCGAAAAGCCCTCCAACTTCAAGCTGCTCTACCCCGACAACATCTCGATCAAGGCCAAGATCGAGACCGTCGTCAAGGAAATCTATCAGGGCGCCGGCGTGACCTACTCGCCCAAGGCCGAGGCGCAGATCGCCTCCTACGAGCGGGCCGGACTGAGCCACCTGCCCATGTGCATGGCCAAGACGCACCTGTCGCTCTCGCACGACCCGACGCTCAAGGGCGTCCCGACCGGTTTCACCGTGCCGGTCATGGAAGTCCGGGCCGCCGCCGGCGCCGGGTTCCTCTACCCGCTGCTGGGCACGATGCGCACCATGCCCGGACTGCCCAGCCGCCCGGCGTTCATGGACGTCGACCTCGACGACAACGGCCAGGTCGTGGGGATGTTTTAAGCGTCAGTGGTGAGCCTGCCCGCCGTAGCCTCGGCGAAGGCGGGTGGTGAGTGAGAAAACAGAAGCGCCCGGTCGAAAGATCGGGCGCTTTTATTGGGAACGTTAGCGGTCGAGCTTGCTCGACGCGGTTGTTTCCCTGAACCCAACAACCGCGCGGGGCAAGCCCCGCCGCTAACCCCCAAACGGCGGCGTGTTCAGGATCGGCGCCCAGTCGGCCATTCCGTCCGTCCAGACCAGGTCGGTCGGCGCCAGACGCTTCTCGGCGATCCACTGGAAGATCTGATCTTCGCCGACGGGGCCGAACTGCTGGCCGCGGCACTGGCAGTACCACAGCGGACCGGCGGGCTGGCTCGCCTGGGCGTCGTCGGCGATAGGCAGCACCTCGTCGGCGGCCTCTTCGGCCGTTTCTTCCTGCGGCGAATCGAGTCGCTGGAAGAACAGGCCGAACTTCTCGGGCATGATGCGGGTCTTGAGGATCATCTCCCCCAAGGCGACCTGGGCATCTTTGAGCGTCTGGGTGTCGCGGGCGATGAGGTCCTGCAGTTGGCGCAACCGCTGGCGGGTCTGGGCCAGTCGCCCGCGCTCGAGGTCGGGATCGATCCGCCCCATCAGGTCCTGCAGATGGGGCAGTTCGTCGTGATTTCGGCGGATCTGGCCCAGCAGGTCGCAGCCCTGCCGGCAGAGCTTGTCCATGCGGATGTCTTCGAAATGCAGCGCTTCGGAGACGGCGAGGCTGCCGCAGTCGAGGGCGGCTTCGCGGCGGAGCATCTGCAGGTGCTCGCGATGGCGCTGGAGCCGCTGCTGGGCGATCTGGGCTTGCCGCTGGGCCTCCTGGGCCTGGCGCTGGGCTTGTTCTTCCTGTTGTCGCCGCAACTCGGCGGCCTCCTGCTCCTGCAGCAGGCGTTCCTGTTCGGCGCGGCGGCGGGCGATGTCTTCGCTGGTCATGGGCACGCGGAAGGGCGTGGCGCAGACGGGGCATTTATCGACCGTGCCGCCCTCGGCCAGCGACTGAAGGATGGAGCCGCACTTGGCGCACTCGTGCCAGAAGGGCTTGCGCTGCTCGCCGGAGAGTTCTTCTTCCGAGGCCATCGGGGGGATGACGATGACCGCCTGGCAGCTCGGGCAGGCGGTCTTGCGCCCGGCCATGTGGCGTTGCGTCTTGAAGACGGTCCCACAACTGGTGCATCGGCAGTCAAAAAGTCCGTGAGGCTTGCTGCTCATCATTTCTCCCGTAGGGGCTTTGCTCGTCTGGATTATCGACAATTTGCCTCTGCAGCACAAGGTCGATGAACTCGCGTGAGATGAAGGTCAAGGAAGCGAGATGGGTGCGATGATTGGAAGGAGCACAACTAGAGACGGCGCAACATGGCTGCCATTGTCCCGAAACCAAAAGGGAACCGCTGTTCAATACGGCCAAGGTTCTGGCAGGCGATCCTTGCGGCGGTGAGGCCCTTTTCTGTCTCCAATTGCAGAGAAGGCCTATCAGTGCCATATACAACATCCTTGAGCTTGTTCTTGTTATAGGGCCACTCATTTTTCTCAAATCCCGCAGCCCATGTATGCTCGCTCACGTCGGGGATCATGTCCCCGATGCACCAAGCCTCTATTGCAGGAACAGCGACTCCAACAATGACTTGGAGTTGAGTTCGGCCACGCACCACGCCAAGATATTGAGAAGTATGCTCGGCAAGCTGTCTCAAGGCGCACAGTCGGCATAGCCCCTTCTCGATGCAGTCATCACCTCGGTGAGGGGGCGAGTGATTTGAATCGGCTACCACGATCAGGCAATCTGCGTCTGTCTGATAATGAAGGTGCTTGATCACTGCCGGCAGCGATGCCTTCACAGAAGGCCATCCGCGGGATCGCAATCTGGGCATTTCGGGAGATTGGGTTTATCTGCCGAGAATGTTTTCGGCAAAGGCGCGAATGATCGCCTCGTCGGCGCTCGATTCACTTAGCACGGCCAGTTTCATCGATTATCCGGCACTCCGCCAAGGACGCCGCTGTACCATGCATCGCCCAGATGAGCGTCCTGAAGGATCTGGTCCAAGTCTGAACGGTCAGACAGGCGCGTGAAACGGATGTTGTGTTCCCGTTCCCGCTCTTCAATAAGCTTCTCGCAAATGACAACTTCTTCTGGATGGTCTCGAAACAGATCCAGAAGATATGGTGAGTGTGTCGTGGCTACTACCTGCACTGGATCCCGTTTCTCTCCACAACTCTCAGGGTAAGCCAGCCTGTATAAAGCGTCTTTGATATCTCTCAACAAACGAGGATGGATTCCCCGATCTGGCTCCTCAAGGCAAAGAATCGCGGGGGGGGCAGCAATGTAGGCAAGAGTCAGCACAGCAAGGGCAAATACGGTTCCTTGAGAGAGGTCAGCCGCATCGATGGTGTGGTGTCCAACCCGTGCTCGCAATTGAAAGGAACGCATCCCTGGGTGAGGTGTCTCAAACAAGATGCGGTCGAATTCCGGCATCCAGGCACGCAGCTCCATGTTGAGGGCTTCAAATCGCTCAGGGTTACGATCTCGAAGACGGTCCATCACCACGACAAGATTGGCGCCATCAGACTCCATTTCTGCTGACGGACTTAGCTGCACCGTGCTGGCCACGCGTGACGCCTCGAAGGCAAAAAATCTAAGGCTGCTGAGTTTCTTTGAATCCAGAGGCGTCAACCCTCTCTCCATTCGACTCCCACGCGGCGCGCCTGCCTTCCATTCAGCAATAGAGACCTTCTGTCGTTCGGAAGATGACTGCCACATGGCTGAAATACGGACGGCAGGAGGATCGGCCGAGTTGCGCAAGGCCGCAGAAATAACTTGCTGGTGCGACCATTTCTCTGGAGTAGATGCTCCACGCAGTCCTTGAATGGCGGTGCTCTTGCCAGACCCATTGGGTCCCACCAGCAGCGTCAAGCGACTTAGCGGAAGAACCGCATCGCGGAGGACTTTGAAGTTCTCGAATTTAACCGATTCGATCATGGTTCAGGTTATCCAGCGTCTCGCTCAACTGTACCATAATGTTATCGGCTTTTAACCCCGGGAGAAACTGAGATTTGGACGGACACGCTGGCTTGCCCATGGCGACCCGCATGAAACAACGACGCGTGTCGCCATGCCACCCGTCGATCCGCAATTGCCGTCACGCCGTTTCGTCCAGCACGTCGGTCAGCAGGTACTGGTGTTTGTACTGTTCGCTTCGGCCGTGGCGGCGCTGGATCTCGTCGTGCTCTCGCTGGTCGAAGTACCCGCTGCCGGCCAGGGACAGGCGGATGGGGCCCAGGCGTCCGCTGTGGCGTTTGGACTGGTATTCGATGTTGAGCTCGGCCAGCGCCTGGTCCATCGCCGGCGCCAAAGCCGACTCGGCGCCGTTGCCGTCGATGGGCTCGATCACGAGCTGATAGCACGGCGTGCCTCGGAAGACCGGCTGGAAGGTGAAGCGGTTGACGTCGGTCCCGATGCGGGCCGTCGCCTGGCGCATCGCCTCGACGACCTGATGCTCGGTGAGCTTCTCGCCGGTGAGGTTGGCGGTGCGCAGCCCTCGCGAGAGAAACTCGAACACGGGAGACTGCCCGAAGCGGCCGACCACGCGCACGCGGTCGTCGATGCTGTAGCGCCACAGCCCGGCCCAGTTGGTGATGACCAGGAAGTATTCCTCGCCGACGCGCGCCTGGTGGGCGGGCAGGGTGTGCGGGTTGTCGCGCCCGTACTCCTCGATGGGGATGAACTCCAGGACGTTGGAGACGATCTCGGCGATTCCGGCGGGGGTGTTGTCCTCCAGCGGAATGGAGAACCGCCCCTCGCTGGCCAGCAGGCCCAGGTCGCGGATGGGGACCTCGCCGAACAGCTCGCGCAGGCGGCGCAGGTACAGCTTGAGCGTGCCGCCCGTCCAGTGCGTCAGGAACGCCGGCTTCCAGAACCGCCGCGGCAGCAGCGTGCCGTCCTCGTCCAGCGCCTGCTGCAGGCGCCGCGCCGCCCGGCGGTTGGGGCGGAATCGCAGCAGCCCCGCGACGGCGGCGGGGATCGGACCCGGCGGCGTGAACGTGCCGTCGGCCACGTCGCGGATGATCCGTTCGGCATGGGCCTGGGCAGCCTCGGCCATCTTGATGATGCTGGAGGGATTGGCGGTGGAGATGATCGCCACGTCGTGGGTGATGGCGCAGCGCATCAGGGTGTAGTACTTGACGGCCGCGTTGGAGATCGACGCCACCTGGTACGGCGCGGGGTACATGCGGCGCACGATTTTCTGTTGGTTCATGGCCAGCATGCCGCTGATGGCCCCGCAGGGCAGGCCCGTCGGGCTGAGTTGATCGTCCATGGGGGAGGAGATCTGGACGATCGGTCGCAGCCAGCCAGCCTTGTGCATGTTCAGGGCGGACAGTCCCAGGATGTTGAACCCGCGGCGCTGATTTTCCAGAAACGGCGCCGTGACGGGGATGTACTTGGGCAGACCGGTGGTGCCGCTGGTCATGGAGAACATGACGACCTTTTCGTCGGCCGGCAGCAGGGCGGTGGTCTGCCCCTGGAAGACGCGGTCGAAATAGGGTCGCATCTGCTCGTACGTTCGGACGGGGACGGCGCGGACGAAGTCGCCGTAGGACTTCACGCCGGCCAGTCCGTGGTCGCGCCCGAAATCGGTAGCCGCATGCCGGGCGATGAGGCGCAGGAGCAGTTGTTCCTGGGCGCCGGCGGTGTCGGCGTGTGCCTTGACGAAGGCGCGGGTGTCCAACCAGGCGCGTGTGGCGGCCAGGCGGGCCATCGGCTTCAGGATGAATTGTTTGGGTGTCATCAACCCCTCGGCGTCCGTCAAGCAAACAGGCAAGTATAGCCGGTTGGCCTTGTCTATCAAGAACTCGCTGTCGGCGGCGGTTCGTCTACGCCACCTCGGTCTCGGCCGGGGTGGTGATCTCGGCGGTGGCGATGTCGTCACCGGCCAGGTGCTTGCGAAAGAACGCGATGGTCCGCGCTGCATATTGCCTGGGCTGAACCATGACCGACTGGTTGTGTTTGGCCTGTTCCACCAGCCAGAGGTACTTCGGGTCCGGAGCGTCATTGTACAGCAGCGCCGTCTGGTCGGAGCGGATATAGCTGTCGCGCCGCCCGTGGATGAACAGGATCGGGCGCGGCTGCATCTCCTTCAGAGCCCGTCGGACGGAGGGGAACCGCCGCCCGAGCTTGGGCTGGGCGAACTTCATCAGCAACCATACCAGCAGGTTCCAGAAGATCTCGGGGTGGTTCTCGTAGACCAGCTTGACGCGGGCAAAGATGTGGGCCCAGCGCTTCATGTAGCTGACCAGCGTGGTGTCGGTGCTGAAAGCCCCGTCGCAGACGATCGCGGCGATATTCGGGTCGCTCGCGGCCGCCAGCAGCCCCGCCCCGGCGCCGCGGCTGATCCCGAACAGCCCGATGCGGGTGTCCTTGCCCTCGGCCTGCAGCAGGGACTCGACGTGCAGGCACGCGCCCAGGACGTCTTCGAGTTCCTTGTCGCTGGGCCACTGCAGGGGGCGATAGTTGCCCGAACCGGCGCTGCTTTGGCCATGGGCGCGGAAGTCGAACGTGAAGACGTCGAAGCCCACCTCCAGCAGCGGGCGGATGTAACGGGCGCAACTGAACATGTCCGAGCCGTACTCGTGGCAGAAGACGATCGTGCCCTTGTAGGTCTGCGCGTTGGGCGCCTGCAGCCGCATGCCCCGCAGGCTCGTACCGTCGAAGCTGCGGAACCGCTGCTGCTCGCCCGCCAGACGCTGAAAATCGAGCGGGCCCATCGACAGCGGCGGGGGGGTGTCGACGAAGATGTTCAGGCAGATCTTCGTGTACCGCGCCATCACCAGCACCACAAACAACAGCAGCGACGCGACGGTGATCGAAATAGCCACCGCCGCCCAGTGCTGGCTGAGCCACGTCCATAATGACGTCACTTGATCGATTGCTAATGGCATGGTCAAAGCGCGCGGCAGGGCCTATCCGTCCTGCGCGAGTGGGGCAAGGATACCCCAATTACTCGCGTCAAACAAGAGGCAGTCGCGGCCGGTGAAGCTTCCTCAGGGCTAACCAGACGATGGGCGCCCATGGCGACCCGCCGCACAACTCGTGTCGCCACGTCGCCCGGCCGACCAGCAGCGTCACGCTCCGCGCTGAAATATCCCGCTGAAAAATTCGCAATCCGGGGAACCTTCGACCCCATCGGGCGTATGGATAAGTGAGGGAATCAGTGGGAACTAATTCCCTCCCAGACCGGTCGGGTTTCTCCTCCTTTCCCCGGCCGGTCTGTGATTTTATCTGGAAAAAACGCGTCTCGCGGTGCGAGGCGCGTTTTTTCATGCGCGGGATCAGGCGGCTTCTTGCGGCCGCTTAAGAGTATGTTCTATTTTCGCCTGCGGCGGATGATGACGCCCACAGCCCCAGCGGCCAGCAACATCAGGCTGGCCGGTTCGGGGATGTCGTTGGTGACGATGAAGTGGTTCAGCGTCGTCATGTCGGCGCCCCAGGTAATGTTATTGTCCAGGGCAAAGATGAGGTACTGCCCGGCTGCCAGGGTTACGCTTGAGGCCAACCGCAGATCGCGGCTGGCGGTGGTCGCGACGCCGGCCGCCAGGGAATCGCCCGGGTCGCCGACGCTGAAGAAACCGTTGGCGTTCTGGTTGATGCCCCTGACATAGCCGGCCGTGTCGTCTTCGCCAAGAAACACGTTGGCGCCCACGCCGTTGCCGCCTCCGGCGTAGTAGATGCTGACGTCAAAGGTATACGTTCCGGCCGTCTGGGCACGGTACATGATGGCCGTGGAGCCCAGCCAGGCGCCGCTGTTCCACGGATGCATGAGCATGGCGCCGGTGCCGGTGTTTCCGTAGACGCCCTCTCCCTCGTTGTTGGGATACCGCCACCCGGACCAACCGCCGCCCCACCAGGAAGCCGGGTCATTGTCGTAATCCGTGTCCCGGCGGAACCGCGCGGTTTCGGCATACGCCTGGGCGGCGAATTGCCAGGTCTCATCGGCGCCATTGACGCCGTCGGCAATATCCGCCGCCGTGAGCGTGTCGGCATAGACGCCCGACGCCATCACAAGAAGGGATGCCATGCAAATGCCCAAACGAAAAAGAGTGGTATTCATATGCGCTCTCCTATTCTGTCGACCAGTCTCTGCTCGAAACGACTACGCCATGTTTACCGCTGCAAAATGACAGGCCGCGCTGAGCTGGTCTCCATTGCAAACATCCAACCAGACGGGCCTGTAAGATATGCTATCAAAGTTGCATAATTAGTCAAGCTTTAACGGGAAATTAATATGCCGGTCAGGCGATTTTCGCTGCCGGTTGGGCGTCATTGCAGCGGCGGCGCGGGCAAGTCGGGCGCCGGCGCCGGCAGGGCCGGTTGCGTCGCCGGCAAGTCGGGCGCCGGTTCCGCTGGGGCCGGTTGCGTCGACGGCGGACGCGGGGCCGACACCTCCGCTTGCAGCGCCGCGATGCGCTTGTTGGCGAAGTCTACGTTGCCGCCGTCATACGGGTCCCGACGCAGCGCTTCCTGGTACAGCTCCAGCGCTTTCTCCGCGCTGTGCAGGCGGATGTCCCACAGGACGGCCGCCTGGTAGCTGGCGGTTTCCTGGATGGCCGGGTCCCACTGGACCGCCCGCTCGTACCAGGTGGCGGCACGGTAGTTTTCCTGGAAGTACTCCTTGTAGATCTCGGCGATATAGAACGCGGCCATCGGCAGGCGAACCGAGTTGGGGTACTTGGCGATGAGTTCCTTGAACAACTCCAGCGACTGCCTCTGCCGGCGGTAGTCCGCCCCGATCGTAAAGACGATCAGCCCCTTGTGCTGCTGGTGCATCGCCAGGGCGCGGAAGAACAGCTCGTCGGCCTCGCTGCTGAACTGGTCGCACTTGCGCTGGGAGGGGGGCACCTCTGCGGTGATGAAATACATGTACGTGCGGATCGGGTCCAGCCGCTGCTGCATGTTGGCGATGACGTCGGCCTTGTACGTCATGGCGTTCTGGCGGTAGAAGGTCACCAGGTCGCCGACGGCCTTGATGTATTCCGCCCGTGCGGCCAGGGCGTCCTCGACCAGCACGGTTTCGGTCGGTGCGGTATTGGGCAGGTCGCGCGGCGGAAGGATCGACGGCAGCCCCACCCACTCCCACGGACGCACCTGCGCCAGGTTGGCCAGCTCGCGGTTGGCCCACTCGAGCTTGACGAGGTTTCCGAACTGCTGATAGAAGTCGCGCAGCTTCGTCAGGCGGAAGGTGTAGTTGAGCCGCGCCGCCTCGACTGCCGTCGCGGCGCTGCGCTCGCGAAGATTGTCCGGCGCCACCGTCAGCGTCTTGAGGGGCATCGAGACGATGTTCTGCCGCGGCGGCGCCGGCGGGCGATCGCCACAACCGCAGAGAAAGATCGCCGCGCCGACGAGGCTGCAGCCGGCGGCCGCCAGACCGACACGCACATTCGCTACGTTGATCATATGGAGGCTCCTCAAGTGTAACACGCGCAGCGTCGCCGGAGCCCGCTCCCATGACGCCCGCGCAGAATCCTCTATCTTCATCGGCAAGGCCGTGCGTTGGGGTTGTGGGAAAAAAGCTTACCACAGAGGCTCGTGAGCGACCAGATTTCCTGGAAGGAAAATCCGGTCGCTCACAGAGCGGGAGAAAGTAGTCAGTAGAAAGGAGAAGAAGCGGCCAACGCCTCATCAGCCCTGCCATCGCGGCCTACCGCCTGGACTTATCCCGCGGTCTACTCTCAACTTTCTACTCTCCTCTGGAGGTTTCATGACGGGTGGCATGGCGACACGCGTAGCGGGCCTGCCTGCCGCAGGCAGGTCGCCATCGTTAGCGGCGGAGCTTGCTCCGCGCGTTCGCCCCAGATCGCCCGGTCGCGAAGTCTACGAGAAAGCGGTACGGACTATGCCACGCTTCCACTTCCTTGCACTTTGTTGCCTGCCCGCCGTAGCCTTGGCGAAGGCGGGTACTTTTCACAGCACTTTGCGGGGAAGCACCCAGCCTACGACCTGTGACCGCGCCCCTAACGACCTCCACCGCAAAAGCGGTTCAGCCTATACCACAATTCCACTTCCTTGCACTTTGTTGTACTTTTCACAGCGATTTGCGGGGAAGGTAAGCAATTACTATTGCCTTATGGTCGTGCGGTAAGTACTTCCCATTAGGGCAGCAGCGTCCTGAACTCCCGGCCGCCATGACGCACCTCGACCGTCCGGGGGTGCATTTTCAAGCAGCCTCCGTTGTCCCTCGAACGCTTTACCCTTTCGTTTTGCGAGTTGATTTTGCGCGGGCCCCTGTTGGCTTGGGTTGTTCCCGTTGTGACCGGATGCGGCCCAGAAGCGCGGAAGCGGGTTCGTAGGAGCGGTTCTCCTGGCGGGCCAGTTCTGCTTCGGTGGGGACCAGTTCGCCCCGGAAGGCTTTGGCCAGAATCGCCTGCGTCAGTTTGTCCGCCCGCTTGGTCGCCGCGGCCACCCGCTGCTCGATCTGGTCGGCCAGCTTGAACAGCGCCTCGACGCGGCGGACAATTTCCTTTTGTTCATCCAACGGAGGAAGCGGAACTGGAAAAGAACCAAAAGTTGTGATGGAAATGTGGGGCATGGCAGCCCCCTTTGCGCCTTCCTCAATCAGATTCTGTGTGAAAGGACATTGAATAACGCGCAAGAGGTATCGTTCATTCGCGCTTAACCCTCCAAACCGAAGCACGGCTACCGATTGATTGATACAGCATCTTTGTCCCTTCTGGACAATTGCGGCACGTCCCAATGTTCCATCCTTCGTTAGCAGTATTTCTCCCGCCTCGGGCCTGTCCTTGTCATTGAGTGACTCAAAGGCTTCGAGAGACGTTCGATCTGCAGACATAAGATCAACGAAGTCATGCAAGACATTCTTGGCAGTTACTACAGGTATTCCTTCTGCGACATGTGGCATTGGCCTTGTGAAGCCGTATGTAATCCAGTCGGTAAGATCGTCCCACGTTACCCAGAGCCAGCTTTCAGGCAAAGAGAACGGCTCATTGGAGATTTCTGATGCTGAAAGACATTTGGGCTGTCGAGGTTTGCGAAGTCCCTCTTTCTCGCACTCTTGGGTCTGACGAAGATACCTGTCTTTTCGATTCAACAAGATCCTTTCCAATAAAGCTCTGGCAGATTCGCTGACTGAACCCGCTGCCCGCCAGTCTTCGGTCAGTCGTCCGGAGCAGGCGGCGGCGAGGACGGATTGGCGGAAGCGTTTGAGGATTCGGGGGACCTTGGCCAACCGCTCGCGCGCCGCGTTGACGAGGGCCAGCAGTTCCTCCACCCTGGCCACGATCCGCTTCTGTTCGGCCAGAGGGGGAAGAGGCACCACAATAGCCTCGAAATACTCACGCTTGAGATTGTTTATGTTGGTTCCAGAAGATGCCGCCGAGATAGCGTCGCGATACCCTTTGGTTTGGAAGTAGTAGCCGAAGAACGCGGGATCGACTTGCCAGTGTGGCCTGAGAACGCCGCAGAAAGCGCCGAATGTTCCATTCCACTTTCCCCGAGCCGAAGCCGCTTTGCCTACAACTTGCTTGCTGCCGCTGGACATTGCCAGCACCACGTCACCGGTCTGGATCATCTGCTCCTGACTTACCCGCCCTTGGGGAACATACTGCAAATCCAAAAAGTTGAGGCCGTCCCCAATGTTGTTGGCCCGGAGAAGTGCTACGTGGCCGTCGGTGGGCGAAGACAATGCTTCGCCTTTCGCATATGAAACACCGCGGATCAATGAGGCGAGATCCAGAACCGAGGCCTCTGCCCATTGTTCTGGTAGTTCAGTAGCAGCCACTACGCCGCCCCCTTCTCAGGTTTGGAGCCACGTTTCAGCTTGCTGTTATAGGGCGGGCGATGTTTCGCTGTCATGTGTTCCTCAATCTCGGCTCGCCCAAACGGCACGATCACCGGACTGACAGACAAGCGTGTTTCAATGTAGTCCGTCACCATCTGCTCAATATTGTTAGGAAATCGTCGGCTGGAGGTAGCCTCGTGAAAGCCCGGCACATCTTTGAAAAGAACATTGCCCAGCTTTCGCCGAAGGACATGGTTGCGAGAACTGAGGAAGTCCAGCATTCGGGCGGCGATAGAGCCGGTCTCGCCCACATACACAAGATCGTTCTGGTCGAAGACCGCGTAAACCCCAGCGTCCGTTGGAAACCGCCGTGTCCAGTCGCGGGTGAGCAGGAGCGGAATTCGCCTGCTCCGTAAGAGCAGTTGCTCGCACGCTTCCAGCAGCATCTGGATTTGTTCCTCATCGACGCGATCCAGTCGCGGGACGACGATCCCCTCGGCAGCCTGACCAGCAACCTGTCCAGAAGTCATTTGCCTGCCTCCTTCCCGTCGCCATTCTCCAACGCCGCCAGCACGCCCTTGAGGTCCAATACGGCTGCCTCCAGTTCCTCAATGGCGTCGGTTGCCAGTTCATCCGGCTCGGGCAGATCGGCGGCGTCGTCCAGCCCCTCGTCCTTAAGCCAGCGCAGGCCGTCGAGCTTGAAGTCGCGGCCTTTGACTTCGCTGATGTCGAAGCAGCGCCAGCGGTCTTCCATGGAACTCTTGGGCGTGCGCTTGCTCTTGCCGTTAGGATCGTCGCCGTAGCATTTGACGAACTCGGCGAAATGCTCTGCAACCAGCGGCCGGTCCTTCTTGGTGATGTGCGGCACGTTGGTGCGGCCGTCGTAGATCCACGTCTTCTCGGTGGGGTAGCCCTTGGTGAAGAAGATCACGTTGGTCTTGGTGCCGGGGCTGTAGGGGGTGAAGGTGCCGTTGGGCAGGCGCAGAACCGTGTGCAGGTCGCAGTCTTCCGTGAGCAGCTTAAAGACCTCGCCCGCCTGGTCGGCGAACAGGCAGTTGTCGGGCACGACCACCACGGCGCGGCCGCCGGGCTTGAGGACCGTCATCACGTGCTGGATGAAATTGAGCTGCTTGTTGCTGGTGGCGATGGTGAAATCTTCCCGCTCGGGGGCCTGATTGGCGCCCTTGGTGCCGAAGGGGGGATTGGTCAGGATCACGTCGAATCGGCGCGAGTCCGGGACTTCATAGATCGAATCGCCGATGCCGATTTCCGGCTCCAAGCCGTGCAGGTACAGGTTCATCAGCGCTAATCGCCGCGGCCGCGCCACGAGGTCCTGCCCGAAGTAGGTCTTGGTGCGGACGCGCTTGGCCAGATCGCGGTCCATGGCGCCGCCGCCGGTGGCCTGGATCAGCCACTCGTAGGCGCAGACCAGAAAGCCGCCGGTGCCGCAGGCGGGGTCGCAGAGGGTGAACTCCTTGTGGGCGCGGGGGTCGGGCTTGATGCACGCGACCAGCGCCTGAATGAGCAGGCGGGGGGTGAAGTACTGCCCGGCGCCCTTCTTGCCCTCGTCGGCCGCCTTTTCCAGCAGCCCCTCGAAGGCGGCGGCCTTGACGTCCACGCCCAGCGATGTCCACTCGGTCTCGTCGATCAGGCCGATGAGCTTCTTGAGGTTGACGGGGTTGCTGAACCGCGACTGCGACCCGGCAAAGATGTCGCCCAGAATGCCCTTCTGCTTGCCCAGCGTGCGCAGCGTGTCAACGTAGTGGTCGAGCAGTTCCGTGCCGGAGGTCTCCGCCAGCGTCGGCCAGTCGCACGTCTTGGGCAGTTCAATGCCCCGCTCGTCGGCCATCTTGATGAACAGCAGATACGTGATCTGCTCGATGTAGTCGCCATAGTCCACGCCATCATGCCGCAGCGTGTGACAGAATCCCCAAAGCTGTTGTACTACGTCAGGCATTTGTAGCTACTCCTGCTCTGGGTTGTCGGACGATGTTCTGCGGATCTGATCTATGAGACGCGAAAGTCCCGTTAACTGGAATTTCAAGGCAATGCGAAGGGTTTCGATAAAACCTGCTTCGGATAACTCTCCAATGGTACGAAGCATCACGGCACTCACTACCAGAAAGATGATGGGAATGCCTAGTACCGCCAATAGAGCGATCTTGAACCCCATTGTCGCAAACAAGTATACCGTAACTACTGTTGTCAGGAAGACCAGCAGGAAGAAGCTCCCTTTCGCCCAGAGTTGTCCGACCGAATTGACCTCTATTTTCCGAATCGCCTCTACTTCTTTATACTTCCTGATGTCAGTTGTTCGCATAATGGTCCTCAACTCCTGGTTATCTTCAAAAGCGAGGTATATATCAAGCCACCTGCTGAGATTGTCTCGCAAGAGGTGCTCGATATTGTCGCGTGCTTGGTCTGCGGCGTCTCGGTATTGCAGCCATTCCGGGTTAGCTATGACAGCTTGATTGCCAATGTCAAGCGTACGTAGCAATGCCTGCATAAGATCTCGCAGTCGACGCATGGGCAATTCGCTCATTGGAACACGTTTGCGTTTCGCTTCATCGAATATAAGCTTCGCCTGAACCTGTGCGGCATTTGCCATCATGGCAAAGATGTTTCCCTGCATTACTCGAATTGATGGCAAGTCGGTCATATGTGTCTGGAAATACTGCAGTGCCTGTTCTCCCGCTCCGATGGTTTGGCGGTAGTAGTCTAAGGAATCGATGGTGCGATCATTCTCCCATGCATCGCGCGCATTGATGGATGCGACTTGGACGGCAAGGGCTAGCTCTTCTCCTTGCCATTGTTCAATCATCTTTTGAAGAAACGCCTTTTGCTGTTCCGATACCTTCGCGACATGCTCTTTTGCAGTCATGATTGCTGATGCGATCGCTTGACCTTGTTCGCCTGCAAACGTTCTTGCTTCGGGAAAGTTCTTGGTCTCGTAGTGATACCATGAAGCTGATTTGTTATAGGCTGCTTGGTAATACAGATGCAAGACCGAACAGATAGCACGTTTCTCTGCAGGCAACGCAGTGTCATTCGCGGCCTTGGCCGATAATTGGGAGGCTGCTAAGAACTCTTTCGCGGCATCAAGAGCATATTGAACCGTCGCCTTTGATTGCCTTGCTTCCTTTTCAAGTGCTAAGCCCTTCCGATAATGATCGTCAATCTCCTGAAGAAGAGTCATGCAGCCACCGCCTCGTTAATTGTTCTGAGCAAGTTGCTAAGCGCTCCGCCGAACTCGCGATTCGCCCGGCCCCAGCCGCCTGCCTGCTGCAGCACCGGCACGTTCTCAAAATCGCTCTGATCGATGGAGAGGTTGGCGATCATGTGGGCGCAGATGCGGTCCAGCCATCGCTGCTGCTCGGGGGTGAACGTGCGGCCGCTGGTCACGGCGGCGAAGGCGAGCTTGACTCGCTCCTCGGCGGTGTATAGGGGCTTATGTTCATCGGCGGCGTGCTTGACCATCGAGATGATGTCCACCAGCGCCTTGCTGTACTGCAACTGGTGGGCCTTCTGGAGGTTCTCGATGGTGAACCGCTCGCGGGTCGTGCGGAGCTTCTGGCGCAGTTCGTCCAGCGCGCCGGTTCCCCAGTCCTGCGGGCGGTCCAGCAGGATGCCGATGGCCTCGACATGCTCGGGGTTCTCGCGCACGAAGCGGGCGAAGGCGGTCAGGTAGTCCTCGGGCTTGTATTCCCGGCCGTCGGCGCCGCGGGCGAGCCACTGGGACGTTACATCGTCTTTGGCTTCCGTGGCGACAACGAAGGTCCGGGGCCTGCGGGGGTAGTTGAGCAGGAGGTTCTGGAAGCCCTTGTCGCGGAGCAGCGTCATGGCTTCGGTGAAGGCTTTGCGCAGGCGGCCGGGCAGGGCGGCGGCGTAGGCGGCCATGTCGCCGCTTGGGATGAAGGCCGCGAATTGGTCGCGGGCCTCGCCGGACATTTCCTTCTCGATCCGCAGCAGGCGCTTGACCAGACAGTGGGTGTTGATGTCGCGGTCCCGGTTGGCCCAGATGTCCTCGATGATCTCGACGATGGAACGGACTTCGCGCGTGGGCGGCTCGGCGGTGATGGCCGTGGCTTGACGGAAGTATTCCAGCAGCGTTCCGTCGAAGCAGTCAAAGACGGTGAAGTGGGACTTGTCGGTGAAGTTCTCGCCCTTCCTGGTCCCGCGGCCCAGCATCTGCTCGAAAAGGATGCGCGACTTGACGGGGCGCAGGAAGACGATGAACTCCAGATCGGGGATGTCAACGCCGGTGGAAAGCATGTCCACGGTCACGGCGACGGCAGGCAGCTTGCGGTTGCGGAACTCGCGGATGCGCTGCAGGGGGCGGTCCACGCGGCCGGTGATCTTCTCGACGAAGGAATCGCCCTGGCCGAATACGTCGCGGGCGATGTCCACCAGTTGATCGGCGTGGGAGGTGTGGGGGATGTCGTTGTCGGCGAAAATCAGCGTCTTGGGGAAGCGGCCGTAGGCCTGCTGATGCTCGTCGGCGTACTTGCGGATCTCTTGCAGAATCTTGCGGTTGGAGTCGGGGGAGGTGACGCTGCGCTCGATTTCGGTCGTCTCGAACTGCCGCTCATCTTCCAGCAGGTCCATCTGCTGGGCGCCGGTCTTGGGATCGACGCGGGCGACCTGCTCGCCTTCCTTGAGGAAGATGCCCTTGAGGCGCACGTCGGACTTGACGGCGACCACGTCGTAATCGACGAGATGGCCCTCTCGGACGGCCCGCTCGTATTCGTAGCGGAAGATGATGTCCTTGAAGTAGGCGGTGGTGTGGGCGGCCGGGGTGGCGGTCAGGCCCAGCTTGATCGCGTCGAAGTGGTCGAGGGTCTTGCGCCAGACGGACAGCTCGGCGCTGGTGTAGCCGCGGTGGCATTCATCGGCAATGATGAGGTCGAAGGCGTGGATGGGGATGTCGAGCGGCGCGGCGTCGTCGTCTATCTCCTCGTCGCCGCAGGCAAAGATCGCATCGCGGCCGAGGAGGTTGATCATCATCCGCTGGATGGTGCAGACGTAGACGAAGGCGTGGCTGGGCTGGGGATTGAGCAGATACGGCTCGGGCAGGAGCTTGGGGTCGAACTTCTCGTCTTCCTCGAAGTCCTCGCGTTTGAACCGCTGGCTGTAGACTTCGTAGATGTTGGGGAACTTGAGGCCCGGCTCGGGCTCGAAGGACGCGAAGGCCCGCACCGCCTGGGCGGCCAGCGCCCGGCGGTCCACGAGAAACAGGATGCGCCGCGCCACGCCGGACTTCATCAGGCGGTAGACCTCGTTGACCATCGTGAAGGTCTTGCCGGTGCCGGTAGCCATGGCGACCAGCATCTGCCGCTTGCGGGCGGCGATGGCCTGCTCGATGGCCTTGTTGGCGTCGATCTGGTAGGGGCGCAGGCGGTCGTGCCAGACGGTGTTGGCGGCCAGCGCCGCGGCGGTAGCGTCGCCGTTGCGCTTGAGCATCTCGGCCAGAGCGGCGGGGGTGTGGAACTGGCTGACTTGACGCGAGCGGCTCTGCGGGTGGCGCACGTCGTGGAACCAGATGGCCTCGCCGTTAGTCGAGTACAGGAAGGGGACGCGGAAGCCGGAGAAGTCGAACGGGCTGTCGGTGACGCCCTTAGAGTATCGCTGGGCCTGCGTCAGAACGTTCTGCGGCCCCAGCGTGATCTTCTTGGCCTCGATGATGCCCAAGATCTTTCCATCGACAGCCAGAGCGTAGTCGGCAGGCCCGCTGGTGGTGGGGTATTCTTCGACGGCGGCCGGACCGGCCCCGGACAGCGGCAGGGTGGCGCCGACGGGGACAATAGACCATCCCGCCGCTTCAAGCCGCGGGTCAACCCGCTTCTTGCGGTTCTGCCATTCAGACTCGCTAAATCCTGCGCCGGCCGCCGGCATGTGCATTCCCCTTGCAAAAACGGACATCAAGGTGAACGGGCGTATTATGCCCGGATATGACTGGACCTGCAACGGTTTGCCGGAAGCGTTCTTCTCTGGCGTCTGTCGAGGAACAACATCCCGGCTTCGCCTGTGGCTTCCGTCTTCGCCAAGGCTACGCCGGACAAGACGCCGTGACAAGTCCATCCAACCATCCGCCTTCGCTCTACGAGCTACGGCGGACAAGTCCAACCATCCATTCATCCAACCATCCATTCATCCAATCATCAGTTCATCCAACCATCCGCCTTCGCTCCGTTTGATTTTTCTCTCCGCCCCCTCCGTGCCTCTGTGGTAGAGTTCTCCCCGCAACGCCATCAACAGGAGAAAACCCATGGCACGCAAGAGCGTTTCGAAGACTGCTGCAACGGCTGCGAAGAAACCGTCGATCCCCGACGCCCACGGCGACTTCACTTGGTTTAACGACGCACGATTCGGCATGTTCATTCACTGGGGGCTCTACGCCATGCCGGCGCGGCATGAGTGGGTCAAGCACGTCGAGCAGATCTCGACGGCTGACTACGCGAAGTACTACACCCGCTTCGATCCGGACCTGTACGACCCGAAGGCCTGGGCCAAGGCCGCCCGCGAAGCGGGGATGAAGTACTTCTGCATCACCACCAAGCACCACGAGGGCTTCTGTCTCTGGGACAGCAAGTACACCGACTACAAAGCCCCCAACACCCCTTGCGGCAAGGACCTCCTGCGGCCGATGGTCGACGCCTTCCGCGACGAAGGCCTGCACGTGGGCTTCTACTACTCGCTGATCGACTGGCACCACGAGCAGTTCGGCGTCGACCGCATCCACCCGATGCGCGGCAATGCCGAGGAGCGCAAGAAAAACGCCAAGCGCGACGTGTCGAAGTACGCCCAGTACATGCGCGACCAGGTGCGCGAGCTGCTGACGCAGTTCGGCAAGATCGACTACCTGTTCTTCGATTTCTCCTACCCCGGCGAAGACGGCAAGGGCTGGCAGGATTACGAAAGCGACAAGCTGCTGACGATGGTGCGCGAGCTCCAGCCGCACATCCTCGTCAACGACCGCCTGGACCTGCTGGACATCCCCGGCGGCTGGGACGTCAAGACGCCCGAGCAGTTCATGGTCCGCAAGCCCGTCACGTGGAAGGGCAAACCCGTCTGCTGGGAAACCTGCCAGACCTTCAGCGGCTCGTGGGGCTACCACCGCGACGAGCAGACCTGGAAGAGCGTCGATCAGTTGCTGATGATGCTCATCGACACCACCAGCAAGAACGGCAACGTGCTGCTCAACGTCGGCCCCACCGCCCGCGGCGAGTTCGACGCCCGCGCGATGGATCGTCTGTCGGGCATGGGCGCGTGGATGCAGAAGCACTCTCGCAGCATTTACGGATGCGGCGTCGCCCCGGGCGGCTTCAAGGCCCCCAACGGCACGCGCCTGACGTACAACGCCAAGACCAAGCGCATCTACATGCACATTTTCGACTGGCCTATCGGCAGCATGGGCCTGGACGGCTTTGCCGGCAAGGTCAAGTACGCCCAGTTCCTGCACGACGCCAGCGAGATCCGCTGGAGCACCCAGACGCACGGACACGTGGGCACCGATGCGGAAAAGGACCACAACACGATCTACCTGCACCTGCCGGTCATCCGCCCCAACGTGGCCGTGCCGGTGGTGGAGATGTATCTTTAGAAGTCAGAAAACAGTAATCAGTAACCAGGGAACAGTAATCAGTAATCAGGAAAAAGTAATCAGGAATCAGTAAACAGTAATCGGGAATCGGGAATCGGGTGGCATGGCGGCCGCTTTGCGGGTCGCCATGCCACCGTTCGAAATAGACTACGTTTTGAGGTCCAGCAGGCCGCCGATCGGGGGAGGGTCGGGGGCAGTTTGTTGGCGGCGCAGTTCGTCCACGCCGCGCCACAGCCAGCGCCTGAAGAAGTTGCAGCGTCGCTCTCCCGATCGATAGACGCCCCCTCGCCGCGCCCGCATTTTCGGGATGTCGCTCTTGAGGCAAGGCGGCTCAGTGCCGGCCGCCGCCCGCAGCGCCAAGGGAAAGCCGCCCGACAAATTGTGGCAGTCTGATCCGTTCACGTTTCCGCCTCCTGAACCTGCGCCCTATGCCGCAAGAAGCGTAGGATTCATTCCCGTCATGTGCAACAACACCAAGGGAAAAGGGAGACGGGCGGAACGGCTGCGCTGCTTACGGGGAGACATGGGCGGGTCCTTCGGCGGGCTCAGGATGTGCGCCCATGCCACACAGCAAGAGCATGGGCGAGACGCCCATGCCACACAGCAGGAGCATGGGCGGGACGCCCATGCTACACAGCAAGAGCATGGGCGGGACGCCATGCCACACAGCAGGAGCATGGGCGGGACGCCCATGCCACACAGCAGGAGCATGGGCGGGACGCCCATGCTACGAAGGACGCGTGCTACGGGCGGGGGGCCATGGTTTTGAGCATTTCGATTTCTTCGATGATGGCGCCGTTGCGGCCGACCTGGACGCTGGTGTGGTCGGCCAGGGGCAGGGTGATGAACTGTTTGGGGCCTTTGGCGGCGTCGAAGATTTCGCGGCTGTGTGCGATCGGCACGACCATGTCCAGCGCCCCGTGGACGACGATGAGCGGGCAGGTGAGGTTTGCGGCCGCCCGGACGGCGGAGGCTTCGGCGGTGGAGAAACCGCCCAGCGAACCGGCGCGGTTGATGCTGCTGTCGAGGTCGTCCTGGGTCGACAGGGGTCCCAGGATGTTGGCAACGCCCTCGATGCCCGTCGGCGGGGCCATCGCCAGCACGCCCTTGCACCGTGGGTCGATCGCGGCGTACTGCACGGCTACGCACGCCCCCAGCGAGGCGCCGACGACGTAGATCGTCGGTCCGACGAGCCCCTCGGCCGTCAGGGTGTCCATGACGACTTTGATGTCGGTTTTCTCCAGGGCGCCCCAGGTGATGTACTGCCCGCCGCTGTCGCCGTGGGCGCGCAGGTCGGGCAGGACGACGTCGTATCCTTTGGCGGCCAGCCGCTCGCCCAGCGAGAGGAACCAGGACTTGCTCATCATCATCGGGTGGAGCAGGACGACGGCTTGGCGCTGGGCGGGGGGTTTGTCGGCCTGGGGCGTGCCGGGTTTGGCCTTGATGACCCAGACGTCGATGGTGGTTCCGTCCTCGGCGGCCACGGCGCGATGGGCGTCGATGCGTCCTCTCTTGAGCATTCGAGCCGGTCCGCCGAGCATTCGCAGGGCGGCGCGTCCGGGCGAGACTTCCGGTTCGATCAACTCCAGGGCGCCGAAGGTTCCGCCGGTGGAGCACCCCGCCGCGCCCAGCGCCGCGGCCAGCACGGCCGTCAGGATGTGTCGCAGGTAGGTCATACGCGTTTGAACTGTTTCTCCAGGTCTTTGAGCGACAGTCGCAGGGTGGTGGGTCGTCCGTGGGGGCAGCTCGAGGCCTTCTCCGCTTCGTCCAGGTTCGCCAGCAGGGCGTCGATCTCGCCGCCGGTGAGGGGTTGTCCGGCCTTGACGGCGGCCTTGCACGCCATGATCGCCAGCACGCTTTCGAGGACGCGTTCGCTGTCGAGGGTGTCGTCTTCGGCGAGCTTGTCGAGCAGTTCGCGCATGAACTCGCCGGCCCGCACGCCGCGCTGCACGAGCAGGGCGGGGAACTGGTGTACCGCCGCCGCGTCGGCGCCGAAGGGGCCGACCTCGATGCCCAGCCGGGCCAGCAACTCGCCGCAGCGCTCGAGCGTCTCGGCGTCGGCGGCAGAGACGCGGATCGTCTCGGGAATCAGCGCCCGCTGGGCGGTCAGCGGGCCTGCGGTCAGCCGCCGGCGCAGGTCGTTGTAGATCACCCGCTCGTGCAGGGCGTGCTGGTCGACGATCATCACCCCGTCGTCGCAGGCGGCGACGATATACGCCTGGTGGATCTGGATGGCGCGGGCGGGCAGGATCGTCTCCGGCGCGGGCGCCGCCGGGGCGGCCGCGTCGGGGATCGGCTGCCGCGGGGCCATCAGCGGCAGGGTGGTCACGGCAGGGCCGAAGGCGTCGTCATCGGCCTGTGTTGAGCGATACGCCTGGGGCGTCTTGACGGAAGACTGGTCGGAGACGATCAGCCGCGGCTGGGGCGCGGGGGCGGCCTTGAAGAAGTCGGCGATGGCCTCGCGCAGGGAGGCGCGGCGTTGTTCGTCTGCCGCCGCGGCGGGGCGTGCGGGCTCGTCGGCCTCGAGGGCGGCGCTGGGGGAGAGATTGGCCGCGTTGAGCGTCTGGCGCAGGGCGGCCAGCAGGGCGCCGTGGACGGCCTGGCTGTCGCGGAAGCGGACCTCGACCTTGGTCGGGTGGACGTTGACGTCGACGTCGGCGGGGTCGATCTCGATGAAGATCATGGCCACCGGATAGCTTCGCGGGTCGGCCAGCCCGCGGTAGGCTTCGCGCAGGGCGTGGGAGAGCAGGCGGTCGCGGATGTACCGCCCGTTGAGGAAGAAGTACTGCCACCGCGGGGCCGACCGCATCGCATCGGGGCGCCCCAGCAGCCCGGCGATGGGGATCTTCTGCCCCCCGCTCGAGCGGGCGATGGGCAGCAGCCCCTCGGCCAACTCGCGCCCGAACAGGTCGGCCGCTCGCGAGGCCGTCGCGGCGGCGGCAGGCAGGTTGGAGATTTCCCGCCCGTTGTGGGTGAGCGTGAAGGCCACATGCGGATGCGGCAGGGCCAGGCGGGCGATCTGCTCGGAAATGTGCCCGAGCTCGGTGTTGACCGTCCGCATGAACTTGCGGCGGGCGGGGGTGTTGAAGAACAGGTCGCGCACGGTGACGGTGGTGCCTGCGGCCGAGGGGCAGGGGCGCACCGGCTCGATGGTCTCGCCGCTGGCGGCGGCCTCGTAGCCGCTGGGGTCGTCGCGGCGTCGCGTGCGGATGTGGGCGTGGGCGACGGAGGCGATCGAGGCCAGGGCCTCGCCGCGGAAGCCCATCGTGGAGATTCGGAACAGGTCGTCCTCGCCGGAGAGCTTGCTGGTGGCGTGTGCGGCGAAGGCCAGCGCCAGGTCGGCGGCGGTCATGCCCGAGCCGTCGTCGCTGACGGCGATGAGTTTGGTGCCGCCGTCTTCGACCGTCACGTCGATGCGCGTGGCGCCGGCGTCGAGAGCGTTCTCGACGAGCTCCTTGACGACGCTGGCGGGTCGTTCGATGACCTCGCCGGCGGCGATCTTGTTGACCAGATGTACCGGCAGCACGGCGATTGGCATGATGAGGATGATTCTAGACGCACGGCGCGATGCATGTAAGGGAAAAGAACGCCAAACGGTAATGCCTCAACCACGGGGGGGGGGGAAAGTCGCGGCGGAGGCACCAAGTATTTATCAAAGCCGTTGTTTGGCTTTGATGAATACTTGCGCCCAGAGGTGGAAACGGCTCTAAATGAAGACGTAACTCAAGAAAACGAATTACTTCTTCATTTAGTGCCTCCGCCGCGACTTTCCCCCCCAGAGCTGAGGGGATACGCCAAACGACAAGTCGCCTGGGCGCACGATTTTCTTTTTCCGCGGGCGTGCAGGCGTTAGAATCGTGGCACCCCTGAAACACTGAACCCGCTTTAACGGAGAACGTAACATGACGCGAACCTGGTTGAGGATGAGCATTCTGGCGGTTGCGGCGGTGGTGCTGGCTGCGGCGGCGATCCCGCTGTGGGCGTGCCCGCGCGTCACGGCGGCGCCGACGGCGACGCCCGCCGACGCCTGGGCGGCGATGTTCCCCGACGGCCTGGTAGACGCCGCCGGCAAGAAGGTCTCCCTCGATCAGCTCAAGGGCAAGGTCGTGGGAATCTACTTCTCGGCCCACTGGTGCCCGCCCTGCCGCGCCTTCACGCCCAAACTCGTCGAGTTCCGCGACAAGAACGACGCCAACTTCGAAGTCGTCTTCGTCAGTGCCGACCGGACGGCCGACGCCAAAACCAAGTACATGACCGAGGCCCAAATGAAGTGGCCCAGCGTCCCCTTCGCCGCCAAGAGCGCCAAGGCCCTGATGAGCACCCACCAGGTCAGAGGCATCCCCATGCTGGTGATCCTCTCTCCCGGCGGCAAGGTCATCAGCAAGAACGGCCGCGGCGAGGTCATGTCGGCGGCCGCCACGTGCCTGGACACGTGGAAGAAAGCCGGCGCCGAAGCCGACGCCAAGTAATAATCCGCCCGGCGGGCGAAACGTATCCCCTCAGTTACGAGGGGAAAAGTCGCGGCGGAGGCACCAAGTATTCATCAAAGCCGTCGTGTGGCTTTGAAGAGTACTTGCCTTGGCCAACGGGAAGTGGCCCTGAATGAAGAAGTAATTCACACAACGAATTACTTCTTCATTTAGTGCTTCCGCCGCGACTTTTCCCCTTGTGACTGAGGCACTGTGGGACAACGCTATGAGCGAACGACAGACGCGACAAAAAGCCGCCGTGCTGGAGGTGCTGCGCCGCACGGCGGTTCCGTTGGCGCCGCCGCAACTGCTGCTCAAGGCGCAGGAACTGGTGCCGACGATCGGCCAGGCGACGGTCTATCGCATCCTCAAGGCGTTGCAGGACAAGGCGGTCATCTCGTCGGTGCAACTGCCGGGCGAACCGCCGCTGTACGAGCTGGCGGGCAAGAGCCACCACCATTTCTTCCGCTGCCGCCGGTGCGGGTTCATGTATGAAGTCGAGGGCTGCGCCGAGCTGGTCAAGCGCCTCGTCCCGCGCGGGTTCAAGCTCGAAGACCACGAGGTGTTCCTCTTCGGCACCTGTTCATCGTGCGTCTGAGGGGCAAATAAGACCCTTTCGACCGACGGACGCCACAACAGTCACCTAACATTTAATAGGGGTGCGCATCGGCCCATTCTGCCGTTGGGGGGCTCATCGTGTTGAGAGGCAAGGACGAGGCAGGCAAGAAGCTTGAAGACCCGGCCTGCGAGTTTCGCTCGGGGGTCTGGCGGTATGGCGTGGCGATTGTCACCGTCGCGCTGGCGCTGGGCGTGCGCCTGGCCTTGGCGCCGTGGCTGGGAAATCACGCCCCGTACGTGTTGTTCATGCTGGCGGTGGCGGTGACGGTCTGGCTGGCCGGGCTGGGTCCGGCGATCGTGGCGGCCGTTCTGAGCGTGCCCCTGGCGCTGATCTTCGCGATGACGGAGTACTATCCCTGGCACACCAAGATCATCGGGATCGTGATTTACGCCGCCGCCGTTGCCAGCATCGCCTTGCTCGGGCGCAGCATGCGAATGGCCCGCGCGCAGGCCCAGGCCGGTGAGCGATTTCGCCAGGCGGTGCTCGACGCCATCCCCGCGCGAATCGCCGTGCTCAACAGCGCCGGGATCGTGATCGCCGTCAATGAGCGATGGAAGGAACTCAAGGCCGGCACCGACTACATGGCCATCTGCCGCAAGTTCGTTCAGGATGGAGAGCCCTCCGCCACGCATGCCTGTTCTCTGCTGGAGTCGCTGCTGCAAGGCCGCGGCGGCGACTTCCAGGTCGAGTACTGCTGCCCCGACGACGGCGGCCCGCGGTGGTATCTGCTCCAAGCCAGCCGCCTGCCCGCCGCGATCGGCGGAGCGGTCATGGCGCACGTGGACATCACCCAGCGAAAAGAGGCCGAGCGGGCCCTGCGCGAAAGCCAGGAACGCCTGGCCCTGGCCGCCAGTGCCACCAATGTCGGCATCTTCGAGTGGAATCTGCGGACCGACGAGGCGCTGTGGACGCCGGAACTCGACCGCCTGTTCGGCCTGCCCTCCACCGAGACAGCCCCGGCGGCCGTCTCCTGCCGGCTCGACTGGCGGCAAAGGATCCATCCGGACGATCTGGCCGCTGTCGAGGCCGAATTCGACAACGCCAGGGCGCAACGCAGGCTCTTCGAATGCGAACACCGCATCGTCTGGCCCGATGGCAGCGTTCATTGGGTCCAGACTCGCGGGCAGTTTTACTACGACAACGGCCAGGCCCTGCGGATGCTCGGGACCGTGTTTGACGTGACGACCAAGAAGGAAGCCCAGAGGCAGCTTAAGCAGGCGGCCGACGATCTGTCGCAGTCCAACCAGGACCTCGAGCAGTTCGCCCACATCGCCAGCCACGACCTCAAGGAGCCTCTGGGCGTCATGACGATGTACCTGGCGCTGCTGAGAAAGAAGCACGCCCCCGCTCTCGATGAAGAGGCCAACCAGTTCATCGGTCATGCCGTCGACGCGGTGGGGCGGATGGGGCGGTTGATCAACGATCTGCTGGCGTACTCGCGCGTCGGGCGAAAGACCGAGGGCTTCACGCCCACCGACATGGAAGACGTGCTG
>JBDKTA010000042.1 GCA_039680605.1 Planctomycetaceae bacterium
ACCTGCCGTCGAGGATGAAGATCATGCCCCCGCCGCTGACTGCTTCGTAGCGATGTAGTGAAGACTTTCAGGGCGCTGCCCTTGATAATAAAGCACTTACGTCGCCAACTGCGGAAGTTGGGCTAGCCGATGCTGCTGCGGCTTGCGGCGTTCCGCGGCCAGCCGTATCATGCGTTCGTTGAGGCCGATGAGGGATAACCTGCTGTCGGGGAGAGTAGCGATGAACTGGGGTAGATACTCGAAGGCGCGTGCGGCCGCAGTGGCCATCGGGTGCCTCATGATCATCTGTGCCGGCTCCCGCTCCGATGAGCCCGCCGCGCCGCCGCAAGGCGTACCCGCCTCGCGACTGGCCCGGCTGACGCGAGGGCTGAACCTGTCGATGTGGTTTGCCCAGCTCCCGCCCGACGAGAAGCGATACAAGTCGCACGTGACGGCTGACGACTTGCGATTGATCCAGCAGATGGGGTTTCGGTACGTCCGCGTGCCGGTGGATCCCGAGGCCCTGATCGTGGCGGGCAAGCCTGCTGAACTGAACGCAAAACACCTGGCGCTGCTGGACGAGGCGCTGGACAAGATAGCGGCCGCCGGCTTGGCGGTCATCGTGTGCCCGTATTTCAACGACGAGCCCAAGTTCCGACTCTTCACCGATCGCGCGTGGGCGGAGGGTTTTGTGCGGTTCAGCGAAACGTTCGCCGCCCATCTGGCCAGGCGAAGCCCCGAGACCGTCTTCATCCAGGTGCTCAATGAACCTTCGATCGACAATCAGCGTGCGTGGGACGTGCTTCAGGCGGTCGTGGCGGCCCGTATCCGCAAGGCGGCGCCGCGGCACACGATTATCGCTTCGTCCAACATGCGGGCCGGGGGACGATGGAATCTGATCGCCGGGTTCGTCTCCGGTCAGCCGCTCCAGGATCGCAACGTGGTTTACGATTTCCACTTCTACGACCCGGTTCAGTTCACGCACCAGAGCGCGAACTGGATGATGTGGCAGATTCACAACTATAAGAACATCCCGTACCCTTCGTCGCCGGAGATCATGGCCCCGCTGCTGGCGTCGATTGCCGAGGGTGGCCCGCGGGCATACGCCCGGCTTTATGGGCTGGAGCGGTGGAACCGCCAGCGCCTGCAGCGGCAGATTCAGCCCGCGGTCGATTGGGCGCGGCGCCACAAGGTGGCGCTGCTGTGTGGCGAGTTCGGCTGCTTCGGGCGTTTTGCCCCGCCGGCAGACCGCAACCGGTACCTCAAAGACGTGCGGGAGATTCTGGAAAGCCAGGGTATCGGCTGGGCCATGTGGGACTACTGCAGCGAGTTCGGCGTGCTGAACGAAAAAGACGGCAAGCGCCTGATCGACACGGAGACGGCCGCCGCACTGGGCGCCAGTGTCCCTAAAGGCGCCGCGGTGCTATCGCCAGCGGTGGCCGCCTCTCAGCCCGCCTCGGCCTCGTCGCCTGCCACGCAGCCTGCCCGCGGCGGGCAGTAGCATTTCGTCCACTTCTTACAGCCTCAGCGTCTGCGGCGACCTCAGCGGCTTAATCCACCGGGTCTGTCAGCGGGGTCTTGTGCGCTTTGCGCTCGAAGATCGAGTAGATCACCGGCACGAAGACCAGGGTGATCAGAGCCGAGGTGGCCAGTCCGCCGACGACGGCGCGGGCCATCGGGGCCTGGGCCTCGCCGCCGTCGCCCAGTCCCAGCGCCAAAGGCAGCAGGCCCAGGATCGTCGTCAGGGCGGTCATGAGGATCGGTCGCAGGCGGCGCCGCCCCGCCTCCTCAATGGCCGCTCGCAGTTCCATGCCGTCGCGGCGCCGCAGCAGGTTGATGGTGTCGACGAGCAGGATGGCGTTGTTGACGACGATGCCGCCGAGCATGATGCAACCGATGTAGCTCTGCATATTGAACGTGGTGTGAGTCAGCAGCAGCGTCAGCACCACGCCGATGACGGCCAGGGGCACCGAGAACATCACCACGAACGGATCCCGCAGCGATTCGTATTGGCAGGCCATCACCATGTAGACCAGCACCAGCGAGAGCACGATGGCCAGCAACAATTCGCCGAAGCTCTTCTGCTGCTCTTCGTAGTCGCCGCGATAGGCGATGGTGAAGTCGCGCGGGACCGGCACGGAGGCGAGCTTGGTCTGCACGTCGGCGATGACCGATCCCATGTCGCGCTGGCCGGTATTGGCCTGCACCGTCACCACGCGCTGGCGGTTGACGCGTTCGATCAGCACCGGTCCCAGGCGCGGGGCCGATTTCAGCACGTTGCGCAGCGCCACCGGCTGACCTTCGGCGTTAGTGATCGTCAGGTCGAGGATGTCCTGCAGGTCGCGTTTCTCGGCGTCTTTCAGGATGACGCGGATGTCGTATTCCTTGCCGGCGTCGCGGTAGTAGCCCGCCTGCGTGCCTGAGACCAGCGTCTGGAGCATCTCGGCGATCTGCTGGACCGTCAGCTTGAGATCGGCCGCCTTCGAGCGATCGATGACGATCAGTTCTTCGGGCGTTCCGGACTCGCGGCTGATCTTGATGTCGGTGACGCCTTCGACCGAATCGACCAGCCCCGCGACCCGCGCCGCCAGCGCGTCGGCCGTCGGAATGTCGTGCCCGCGAACCTCGACCTCGAGTTTTTCGTCATTGCTGCCCATCAGGCGGCCCATGAGTCCCTGCCCGGTGCGAACGCGGACGTCCAGGCCGGGGATCTTCCGCACCAGGGCCTTTCGCAATTCCTCGGCGACCTGCTCGCTGGACCGCGTGCGCTGCGAGACGTTCACCAGTGAGACGCGCATTTCGCCGCGGCTGCTGCTGCCGCCGCGCCAGGAATCGGCGCCGACCGAGGCCACCACGCTCTGGGCGTCTTTGCCGACGACCGTGGCGACGATCGCTTCGAGTTTCTTGATCTGCTCGTTGACGATGTCCAGGCGCGTCCCGACCTCCATCTCGGCGGTGATGCGCACCTCGGATTCATCGGTAGCGGGCATCAGTTCGCTGCCCACCAGAGGCACCAGCAGCACGCTGGCGCCAATGGCCGCAACCGCCCCGATGATTACGATCAGGCGATGGGCGAGGCTGACGTGCAGCATGCCCTTGTACCCTTCCTCCAGCGAGATGAAGAATCGTTCGCTGGCGCGGTAGAGCCTGGCGATGAAGCCTTTCTGCATCTTCTGGAGCCTGAGGATCTTGACCGCCAGCATCGGCACCATGGTCAGCGACGAGACCAGCGAGCACAGCAAGGCGCAACTGACCACCAACGCCATCTGCATGAACATGATGCCCGTCATGCCCTGCATGAAGACCACCGGCAGGAATACCGCCACCGTCGTCAGCGTGCTGGCGAAGACTGCCGCCGTGACCTCGTGCGTGCCCTCGATGGCCGCCTCCTCGATGGCCATGCCCTGCTCGTGCAGGCGATAGATGTTTTCCAGCACGACGATCGAGTTGTCGACGAGCATGCCCACGCCCAGCGCCAACCCGCCCAGAGTCATGATGTTGACCGTCATGCCGCCGAAGTACATCAGGCCGAACGTGGCGACGATGCTGATCGGGATCGACACGGCGATGATGATCGTCGAGCGGATGTTCCGCAAGAACAGCAGCAGCACCATCACCGCCAGCAAACCGCCGTAGACGGCGCTGGAACCGACGTTGGCGATAGCACGGCGGATGTAATCGGAGGAATCGATGATAGGCACCAGGTGGATCTGCGGAAAGTCGTGATTGATGCGGTCGATCTCCGCCCGCACGCCGTCGACGACGTCGACGGTGTTGGTTCCGCTCTGCTTGGTCACCGACATCATCACGCCGCTGCGCCCGTTGACGCGGACGTACTGGCGCACGCGCTGCGAAGTGTCCTGCACTACGGCCACGTCCCGCAGGCGCACCAGCGACGGACCGCGCGTCGCGATCACCTGGTTGTTCAGCTCCTCCACGTCGACATACTCGCCGGGCGTGCGGACGGTGACTTCATAGTTGCCCCGGTCGATGGTCCCGGCCGGCAGGTTCAGGTTGGCGCTCTTGATCCGGGCGATGACGCCGTCGAGGGGCAGGCCCAGGCCTTTTATCTTCTCGGGCAGGAGGCTGACGCGGATTTCGCGCATCAACCCGCCGCGGATGTCCAGCGCCGCCACGCCGGGGACCTGCTCGATGCGGTCCTTGATCTGGTCCTCGATGATCATCCGCATGCGCACGGGGTCCAGGTCGCTCGAGGCGCCCAGGATCAGCACCGGGAAGCCCGCCAGGTCCGCCTTCCATAGGATGGGCGTTTCGGCCTCCTCCGGCAGGCGCGATCGCACGCGGTCCAAGCGGCTGCGGACGTCGTTGGCGGCCTCGTCGATGTTGGCCGACCAGTTGAACGACACGCGGACGGAACTGTTGCCCTCGCTGGAGGTCGAGGTGACCTCCTCGACGCCGGGGGTGGCGCTGACGGCGTCTTCGATGGGGCGCGTGATGAGCTGCTCGATCTCCTCGGGGCTGGCGTTCTCATACGTGGTGCGGATGCTGATGCGCGGGCGCGTCACGTCGGGCATCAGGTCAACCGGCAGGCGCGACAGCGAGATCCCGCCCAGCAGAATCACCACCAGCGCCAGCATCGTCGTCATCACCGGGCGCTTCACCGCGTGGTGGGCTATTTTCATGGACGAGCCCCCTTCTTGCGAGGAGCCGGGGACGACCCTTCGCCCGCCTGGCCCGGCAGGATCACGGCGGCGCCGTCGTTGAGCAGGTGCTGGCCGAGCACCGCGATCTGGCCGCCCAGGGCGGGCTGGAGAATCTCTACCTGCTGGCCTTCGACGATCCCCTCAGTCACCGGAACGAAGACGGCCTTGAGTTCCTTGGGATCGATCGTGAAGACCCCGCGGTGGTTGTTGCGCCGCACCAGGGCCGACAGCGGCGCCACCGTCGCCTGGCGATGCACCGCAAAGACGATCCGGGCGCGGACGAACATGCCGGGCTTAAGAACGCGATCGTCGTTGGGCACGGCGATCTCGATCTGCGCCTGGCGCGACGTCTCTTTCACCAGTGGGGCGATGCGCACGACCTTACCTGTGAACGTGCGCCCGGGGAAGGCGTCGGTGTCGATGATCGCCTCCTGGCCGATATGCAGCTTGGGATAATCGCGCTCGATGACGGTGATGACGGCCTTGAGCGTGCTGATGTCAAGCACCGAGACGATGGGCTCGTTCGCCGAGAGCATGGCGCCCTTGTGAACGAATCGTTCGCCGATGACGCGGGGTTGGGTGGCCGCGCGGGTCGTGGCGGACTCCTCCGCCTGCCAGACGGCGTGGATCTTCGTGTACGCCAGGCGCACCTGGGCTTCCTTCAGGGCCGCCTCGCGCTGCGCCACGGCCGCCTGGGCGAGGCGGCACTTGGCCTGCTGGCTCTTGAAGGCCGCCTCGGCGGTGTCGAACTCAAGCTCCGAAGCAAGCTTCTTTTCGTACACCGTCTTGATGCGATTGTACTGCTTCGATGCCGCGTCGAGCTGGGTCTGGCAGTCTTCGACGGTGGCCTTGGCGACGTCGAGTTCGGCGTTGGCGGACTCGACCTGGCGAACGTATTCCTCATCGTCCACGGCGGCGATGAGCTGCCCCGGCTGGACGCTGTCGCCGACGTCAACAGTGAGCTTGACGAGCAGTCCGCCGACGCGCGGGGCCATGATAAACTGGGCGTTGGGCAGGAGGGTTCCGCTGAAATCGCCAACGTCGCGGATGTCGGCCTTGACGACCGGCGCGACCTCGATGGGGACGGCCTGCGTGCCGCCGCGGCGCCCCTTGGGCGCGTCGGACGCTTGCTGCACTCGCTGGTAGATCAGCCAGCCCAGCCCCGCAAGTGCGGCCAGGGCGAGGACGATAGCGATGGCTTTTTTCATACGAACTCCTTACGCCTCGGCGCCCCCTGGGGCAGCGGGCCGGTTGGGTGGTGAGGGTTTGCCCTGCCGCCGCGGGGCGCGCGGGCGCGGGTCGGCGGGTCGGACGGCGTTGCAGAATAACTCGACCGCGAGCTTGCGCGCGTGGGCGGGCTTGAACATGTCTTCGAGATCGCGGGCCTGCGTTCGAAGCATGCCCAGGAGGAAATGGGCCAGCGCCTCAGGCGCCACGTCGGGGCGGACGGACCCTTCGCTGACGCCGCCGGCGATGATGTCGGCCACCGCCGCCACGAGGCTGCGCCGGCTCTGGAGCCATCGATCGCGGATGGCGCCTTTGCACCAGTACATGCGGGCGTCTTCGGACTGCATCATGCGGAACAACTGGCGGCGTCGAAGGAAGAACTCGCTGATCTGCCCGCACGCGCCCAGGAGGCGGCGCGGGAAGGGGGCGTCTTTGGGCACGTTGCGGCGCAGCAGAGCGCACATCTGGTCGAACCCGCTGGTGGCGACCTGGAAGAACAGATCGTCCTTGTCCTTGAAATGCAGGTAGACGGTGCCCTTGCCGACACGGGCCTCTTTGACCACGTCGTCGAGAGTGATCTCGTGCAGACGGCGGGTGGTGAACAGCTTCTCCGCCGCGTCCATGATTTCCTGTCGGCGGTCGCGCCGGGCCATGGCATGCTCCAGTCAAAACTGACCGGTCAGTACTGAATACTGGAATATAACACGCCGGCCGCGAGGACGCATCGGCAAATATTCGCCCCGACTGCAGCCCGGAAAGAACAATCGGCGACGACCACCAGGGCAACAGTCGCCATGGCACCCAGAATGGCGCCGGGCGGCCCTGCGCTTGCCTGTCCGCCGCGCGCGGTCTATCATGGCCGCTGCTATGGAGAATCCCATGATCATGCAGTATCCCGGTACGAAATCGTCCTGGCAGGGCTTCGACTGCTACAGCTTCCGCTGCAGCGGACACCAGTGCCTCATCGTCGCGCCGGACATCGAAGCCCCCGGGCGACCCTGGGTCTGGCGGGCGATCTTCTTCGGGCACGAGCCCCAGACCGACATCGCCCTGCTGCGGCGCGGATACCACATCGTCCACATGAGCGACATCGCGCCGCTGCACGGTAACGCCGCGGCCGTGCGGCACTGGAACGCGTTCTACAGGTTCCTGACCAGCGACTTGGGCTTTGCCGCCAAGGCCGTTCTGGAAGGCTTCAGCCGCGGGGGGCTCATCATCTATAACTGGGGCGCCCGAAACCCCGATAGGGTCGCCTGCATGTATGGCGACGCGCCGGTGTGCGACATCTGCAGTTGGCCTGGCGGCAAAGGCGCCGGTCGCGGGTCGCCGCCGGACTGGCGCCAGTGCAAACGCGCCCACCGTCTCAGCGAGGCGACGGCCGAAACGTTCAAGGGCAGCCCCGTCGACAACCTCGCCTCGCTGGCCAAAGCGCGCGTGCCGATCCTGCACGTCATCGGTGAGGCCGACACAGCCGTGCCCGTCGCCGAGAACTCTGACGTGGTCGAGAAGCGCTATCGCGAGCTGGGCGGGCCGATCACGGTCATCCGCAAACCCGGCTGCGAGCATCACCCGCACAGCCTCAAAGACCCCGCGCCCATCGTGAACTTCATCCTGCGACACACGCCGGGGATGGCCGCCGTCGCGCTGGAGAGCATCCGCGGCAGGGTCTGGCACGACCTGCGCGGCGGGCTGGACAACTGCCGCGTTGTTATCGAAAAGAAGAATCGCGCCCGGGTGGCCTTCCTGGGCGGGTCGATTACCGAAAGCCCCAACGGCTGGCGCGACCTGACGTGCAAGAACCTTCAGGCACGCTTCCCGGACACGCAGTTCGACTTCGTCAACGCCGGGATCAGCTCCATCGACTCCACCGGCGACGCCTTGCGCACGCAGCGGGACGTGCTCGCGCGCGGGCCGGTCGACCTGCTGTTCATCGATGCGGCCGTCAACGACCTGCACAACGAGCGCGACGCTCGCGCCCGCGTGCGGGCGATGGAGGGCATCATCCAGCAGGTCCGCCGGCACAGTCCGGCCGCCGATATCGTCATTCTCTGCTTCATTGATGCGCGGTACCTGCCGGTCCTGGCACGCAACGAGATGCCGCCCGTGATCGTCAGCCACCTCCGCGTGGCGCGGCACTACCGCCTGCCCTCGATCAACCTGGCCAAGGAAGTTCACGACCGCATCAGCGCCGGGCAGTTTGAATGGTCCGACTTTCGCGACTGCCACCCCTCGCCCTTCGGCCACGAGCTTTACGCGCGCTCGATTGAGCGGCTGTTCGACGACGCGTGGGCCAAACCGATCGAGACCGTCAAACCGCGCCCGCATGCCATGCCCAGGCCGCTCGACAAACGCAGCTACGGCCGCGCGGGGCTGGTCGATATCAGTCGGGCAAAGCGCAGTGCCGGTTGGAAGATCGTCAAACGGTGGAAGCCTTCCGATGGCGTCGGCGGGCGAAAGGGCTTTTCAGATGTTCCAGCCCTGGTGACGACAACACCGTGGCAGGAATTATCGCTGCGATTCAGCGGGACAGCCGTTGGCCTGTTCGTGGCCGCCGGCCCGGACGCGGGCATCATCAACTACTGCATCGACGGCGGAGCGCGGCGGACGTTAGACCTGTATACAAAATGGAGCCAGTGGCTTCATATCCCCTGGGCGGCGATGCTCGACGACGATCTGCCGCCGGGCAGGCATGAACTATTTATGTGGATGGACGGCCAGTCGAACCCGGCCTCGAAAGGCGCCGCCTGCCGCATCATTCACTTCCTGGTGAACGCATGAGCAACTTCTTTATCGGCATCGACGGCGGGGCCAGCAAGACGGCGGGCGTGGCCGTCGACGAGCAGGGGCAGGTGCTGGCGGCGGAGAAGACCGAAGGCTCGGCCATCTTTGCCGAACCGGCTCCGCAGCCGCTGCGCGTGCTCAAGGGGCTGGTCAAGTCGCTGCGGACCGCCGCGGGCGTCAAGAGCGAAGACCTGACGATCGGCCTGGGACTCAACGGCGTGGACTTCGACGACGAGATCCCCATGCAGCACGCGGCCATCGCCGAGGCGCTGGGCGTCGACAAGAGCAGGCTGATCCTCGTCAACGACGGGATCGTCGCGCTGTGGGGGGCCAGCTCCGCCCGCGGTGCGGCCCTGTGGCAGCACGGCTCGTCGTTCACCTCGGCGTATCGCAGCGACTACGGCCACGAGACGCTGTTCGACAGCCTCGACGTGGGCAAGTGCTACGACATCCGCGTGCAGACGGTGGCGCTGGTAGCCCGCATGATCGACGGGCGCGCCAAGCCCAGCGCGCTGCGGGACACGATCCTCCAGCACCTGGGTCTGACGCCGCGCCAGTACGCCGCCGCCGTCTGGCGCCGCCACGCTGACGCTACGCGAATGTTTACGCTGGCCAAGGTGGTCTTCGACGCCTTCGAAGCCGGCGAACCCTCGGCCGCCAAGCTCGTCGCCGCGGCGATCGACGACTACGCCATCGCCGCCTCGGCGATGATCGCCCAGACCGGGCGCAATGACGCGGAGGTGGCCTTCGGCGGCGGCGTGATCGCCCAGGCGGGAGCGACCTTCTGGCAGCGCCTCACGCAGCGCGTACACCAGCACAAGCCCGCCGCGTCAGTCATCCGAGCCCAACTGCCCCCAGAGTGCGGCGCCGCCGTGATGGCCGCCTTTGCGGCGGGGATTGATCCCAAAGCATTCTTTATGCACTTGCTCCAGTCGTGGAAAGACGCATCGGCACAGGTCTGAACCAGAGAAAGGATCGCGTCATGGGGAAGATATCTTGTCTTCAATGCGGAACGCGGAATGACGAGGAGGCCCAAGCCTGCAAGAAGTGCGGCAAGCCTATAGAGAGAATTGTGAAAGAGCCGGAGGAATTCGTCGCGTTCACACAACGAACACTGGAAGAATCCGGCGCTAACGAGCCGCGCAACGGAACAGGTATTATTCTTACGGTAATGATGGGCCCCAGCTTCCTCGCAGCTTTTTTCATGATCGCCTGGCTCCTGATCAGGTGGGAGAGCCCCAAGAATTCTTTTTGGTGGGTTCTGGGAGAGAATGCCTTCCTGGCGTTAACGTTTGTCGTCTTGGCGATAGTATCCAAGAGATACAGGGTCATAGCAGGAATTATTGGGCTGGTTCTGGTGGGACTGCTGGAAATGGGCACTGTATGGTTCATCATCATGAAAGACCTCTACACTTGGCCGTTCATTGGAGGAGCCATATTCAAGGCGGTCATTTTCCTGACGTTATTGGCCACGATGCCCGATGCGTTTCGCTTTGAAGAGAGCCTCAAGGCAAGGTAGAAGAATGAGACGGTCGAACCTTGGACGAGCTGACTCAGTGGTGAACGTGGAGATCTTTCCGGATGCTCTGATCCTGGGGCAGTCGCTGGCGATGGAGATCCTCGCCGGCGTGACCGAGGGCGCTGCGGCGGGGCGGCGGTATCTGCTGGGCTGCCCCGGCGGGCGGAGCCTTAAGAGCACGTATGACGCGCTGGGCGAACTGGCTGCGGCGGCGCAGGCGGACCTTTCGGGCGTGGTCATCGTGATGATGGACAACTACGTCCTGCCCGACGGGCGGGGCGCCTTCACGCACTGCGACGACGAGGCACATTACAGTTGCCGGCGATTCGCGCTGCGGGAGATTCGCGACGTACTCAATGTCGGCCTGTCTGCCCAAAGGCAGGTGCCGTTGCAGAATGTGTGGCTGCCGGACCCGGCTGAACCGGCGGCGTACGATCGGCAAATCGCCCAGGCTGGCGGCGTGGACCTGTTCCTCACCGCCAGTGGCGCCAGCGACGGGCACGTGGCCTTCAACGCCCCGCCGGCGCCGGCCGACTCGCGCACGCGGATCATCACGCTGGCCGAAACGACGCGACGCGACAACCTCGGGACGTTCCCCGAGTTTGAGTCGCTCGACGAGGTGCCTCGCCACGGCGTGTCGGTTGGCGTCGAGACGATCATCGAACTCTCGCGCCAGGTCGTGCTGGTGATTCACGGGGCGCACAAGGCCCCGGCCGTCGCCCGCCTCGCGGCCTGCAGCGACTACACCAGCGACTGGCCGGCGAGCCTGATCTTCCGCGCCATCGGCGGGCGGGTGCTGCTGGATGAATCCGCCGCTGTCGGATTGGGAAACAACTGACCAATGCCTCTGTGGTGAGTTTTGCGAGAACGGAACAACCATGAAGAGCGGATTGAACGTTTGCATCGTTGGCGCGGGCAGCAGCTACACGCCTGAACTGATCGCCGGACTGATCGCGCAGTCGCGAGCCGGGCTGGCAGTGGGCGAGGTGCGGCTGGTGGATGTCGACGCGCGGCGGCTGGGGATCATGGCCGCCCTGTCGCAGCGCATGTTGAACCCGGCCGGCTGCAACGTCATGCTCCACAGCGGTCTGGAACTGGAGGCGATGCTTTCGGGGGCGGATTTCGTCATCACGCAGATCCGCGTCGGCGGCATGAAGTCGCGGTACATTGACGAGTCGGTCCCGCTCAAGTACGGCCTCATCGGGCAGGAGACCACCGGCCCCGGCGGGATGTTCAAGGCCCTGCGCACGATCGGGCCGATGCTCGACGTCGCCCGCTGCGTCGAGCGCGTCTGCCCGCAGGCGTTCATCCTCAACTACACCAACCCCAGCGGGATCATCACCGAAGCCGTCAGCCGCCACAGCGGCGCCCGCATCATCGGCCTGTGCAGCGGCATGCCCGGCATCCAGGAAGATATGGTCCGCCGTCTGGCCGGGACGTATCCGGATCTCAAAACCTACTGCGCAGGGCTCAACCACCTGGGGTTCGTGCATAAGTTCATCGCCGGTGGCCGCGATGTCTCCGCCGCAGCGATGGCCGAACTGATCGCCCAGATGCGAGCCGAGGGCAGCGAGAACAGTCTCGACTGGGCAAGCATGCTCGAGGCCCTGGGCGCCTGGCCCATCGCGTACATCCACTATTTCCTGCACCGGCGGCGCATGGTCGAGCACGCCCAGGCCGCCCCGCGAACGCGGGCGCAGGATATCGAGGAGATCGAGCGGCAGGTCTTTGACCAGGCCGCCGATCCGAGTTGCAGCGACAAGCCCGACGCCCTCCAGCGCCGCGGCGGGGGCGGCTACGCCAATATCACCTTCGAGACCATGCGGGCCATCGTCGACAACACCGGCGCCGAGTTGACCGTCAGCACGCCCAATCGCGGCGCCGTCGAGGGCATCGAGCCTGCCGCCGTGGTGGAAGTCACCTGCCGAGTGGACGCCGCCGGCGCCGCGCCCATCCCCGTTGGCCCGCTGCCCCTGGCGTGGCGCGGGCTCGTGCTGGCTGTCAAAGCATACGAAACGCTCACAGTCGAGGCCGCCGTCACACGCAGCCGTACGACCGCAATCCGGGCCCTGATGAACCACCCGCTGGTGGGCGATCTGGACGCGGCAACGAAAGTCGTGGACGAAATGCTCGCGGCCCATGGCTTGACCTATTGAGTTCTCGACATAGAGACGCAGAGGGACAGAGGGGGGAAGAATGGAATAATGGAATGATGACGCGAGCGAACGGCCTTCATGGGCCTCGATGTTCATGCAGCCCGTCGAATAAGTCGATATGCTAAGATAGACGCTGCCGTGGCGGAGCTTTGCGCCGCGGCTGAGACTTGAGGTTGCCTCCATGCCAAAACGCCCGATGTGCCTGGCGGGATTCGTCCTGATCGTTGTGCTGGTGCTGACGCCCCAGCCGGCGCAGGCGTATATCGACCCGGGCACCGGCAGCTTGATCCTGCAGGTCGTCGCCGCGACGCTGCTGGGCGTGCTGCTGGGGGTCAAGCTGTTTCTGCGGCAGATCGTCGCGGCTGTGGCGGGACTGTTCAGGGGCAAGAGCCGCCACGCTCAGCCGACGCAGGAGCGCCCTAAATGAGCGGTCCGCGACAGGCCGCCTCCTTTCGCGACCCCAGCGGATTCCTGTTCACTCGCGACGGTGTGCTGTATCGCCAGGTCAACCATCGCTACGCTCAGCACTATGACCTGCTGATGAAGTCCGGGCTGTGTGACGATCTGGTCGGGCGCGGGCTCATGCTCGCCCACGAGGAAGCTCCGGCCGATCTGGCCTGCGAGCCGCCGGCGTACAAGGTGCTGCAGCCGCAACCTGCAGACTTCATCTCCTACCCCTACGAGTGGTGCTTCAGCCAACTCCAGGACGCCGCCCTGGCGACGCTGGAGATTCAGTCCCGCGCCGTTGAAAAGGGAATGACCCTCAAAGACGCCAGCGCGTACAACATCGCCTTCCATCGCGGGCGGCCGGTGCTGATCGACACGCTGAGCTTCGAGCCCATGCCCCAGCCGCGCCCCTGGGTGGCGTATCGCCAGTTCTGCCAGCACTTCCTGGCGCCGCTGGCCCTGGCGGCCCGGCGCGACATGCGCCTGACACAACTGCTGCGGGTGCATATCGACGGCGTGCCGCTGGACTTGGCGTCGCGCTTGCTGGACTGGCCAAGCCGCCTGCGCCTGGGCTTGCAGATTCACCTCCACGCGCACGCCCGCTGCCAGCGCCGCCACCAGAACGACGCCGCTGCCCCAGCTGCCGCCCTTCGCCCCATGAGCCGCCGCGCCCTGATGGGTCTGCTCGACAATCTGCGAGCGACGGTCGCGGGATTGAAGTGGCGGCCTTTCGCCAGCGCATGGTCCGGCTATTACGACGACACCAACTACACCCCCGCCGCGATGGCCGACAAGAAGCGCCTCGTGGACGAGATGATCGGCGAGGCCGCGCCGGCCACTGTCTGGGACCTCGGCGCCAACAGGGGGCTGTTCAGCCGCCTGGCGTCGCGGCACGGCATCTTCACAGCGGCCATGGACATGGACTTTGCGGCTGTCGAGAGCAACTATCGCCAGGCGCGCGACGAGAAAGACCCGCACCTTCTGCCGCTGGCGATGGACTTGACCAATCCGTCGGCGGCTATCGGATGGGCGGGACAGGAGCGGATGAGCCTGGCCCAGCGCGGCCCGGCCGATCTGGTGCTGGCGTTGGCGCTGGTGCATCATCTGGCCATCGGCAACAACGTGCCGCTTGGTCAGGTGGCCCGGTACCTGGCGAGCCTGGGGCGGCGGCTCGTCATCGAGTTCGTCCCCAAGGCTGATTCCCAGGTGCAGCGCCTGCTGGCCAGCCGCGAGGATGTTTTCAGCGAATACTCGCAGGAAGCCTTCGAGAAGCACTTCGGGGAGTTCTTCAGCGTTACCCGGCGCCAGCCTATCGCGGACTCGCAGCGAACGCTCTACGCCATGACCGTAGCGGCTGGTCCGCAGTTACTGAAGTGACCCGATTCCGCAGATGGAGCCCCTAGACTGAAACAGGGGCTGCCCAGAGGGCCAGTTCCACTTTAGAGGGGGAGGAGCCATGAATACCCGATATGTCTGGACGCTTGCGGTTGCGACCGTTCTGGCCTGGGGCGCCTTCGCAGCAGTGCTGGCGCAGTATCCGCCTGTTCCTCCCGGACAGGTGAATCAGACGAACGCGTCGCCCACGCCGGTCCCGCCTCCCGAGGACGCCACGGTAGGGGCGGTCGCTCCGCCGGTGGCAGAAGTTTACCGCTGCGAGGAACTGACGCGCCGGTTGCGGCAGATACTGGATCAGGCCAAGGCCGCCTCGGACGCCCAGGATTCGCGGGCGGCGTCGGGGCACATCGCCCGGGCCATCGAACTGCTGGCTGAACAGGGTCCTAAGCAATGGCAGCGTCGCGAGCAGGCGGACGTGCCGTAGCGGCGAGGCTGTGCCAGATTTCTACATTTTTCCGCGCCTGACGGGGATTTCAGATTGTAGATTTCCGCTGAGGTCGGAGAAGGGCGCGGAAAAGGAAATGCTGGACATCACTCGACTGAAAATTCTGTCCGAGACGTCCGAGATGCTGCGTGCAGCCTGCGTTTCGGTAGTGGCGATGATCGCCGCCTCGGCGGCGATGGCACTGGCGGGCACGCCGGACGGCAAGGCGCTGGCGGCGGCTGCGATGGCGCTGATCGCGGGGGCCTTGGTGGTGCAGGTCTACTGGGCGGTGCGGCAGTCGCGACGCTCGGACGAGCGCCGCCGCCAGGCGGCATCCGACGCCGAGGAACATTACGCCCAGGTGCTGTATCGGATTATGAACTTCGTCGAAGCCCGCGACCAATACTGGAGCGGGCACAGCGAGCGCGTGGCCAAGTTGACCGAGCACCTGGCCCGGCGCATGGGGCTGGATGAGGCGATGTGCCGCAAGCTTCACATGGCCGGGCGGTTGCATGACATCGGCATGATTGCCATGCCCGAGGACCTGATCAAGCGCAACGCCTTGCTGGGCGTGGACGACTACCGCCGCCTCATGCCGCACAGCCAGATCTCGTACGACGTGCTCAAACCGATGACGCTGCTGACCGACGTGCTGGGGGCGGTCAAGCATCATCACGAGCGCATGAACGGCACGGGATATCCTGACGGGCTGGCCGGGGCGGAAATCCCCCTGTCGGCGCGCATCCTGGCGGCGGCCGACGCCTACGATGCGATGACGCACGACCGCCCGCAGCGCCGGGCGATGACGGCAGGGGGGGCCATCGCGGAGCTGCGCCGCTGCTCGCCGGCGGGGTACGACCGGGCGGTGGTCGACGCCCTGGCGGATATCATCAACGTGACAATGCTGGAAAACCGCCCCGCCCCGGTGGCGGTCGAGGACTGATTTGCGTTACAGGTCGGAGTACTTGTCTGGGCGGCAGGGCCGGCGTTGAACCCGACGCCGGCCTTGCTGTTTCCAGCGAAAAAGCCGCGAGACTCGATCATTCGTTGCCGGTGTTGTTTCCGGAAGGGGACTCCTCGGGTCGGCCCTGCTTGCGTCCGGCGAGCGACTCGACGTGTCCGGGGCCTTGCTGGCCTTTCATGGCTTCGTAGATTTCCTCGCGGTGGACGGGGATATGCGCCGGGGCCTCAATGCCCAGGCGCACCTTGTCGCCGCGGATGTCCACGACGGTGATCTTGATGTCATCGCCGATCTTAATGGATTGATCGCGTTGTCGAGACAGCACCAGCATCCGAGGCTCCTTCCACGGATCGCCCGCGCGGCAGCATATCGGCCCACATACGTGGGGTCCGCTCAGCGTTCCTGAAACCTGGCCACGGATTTTATCGGCCAGACGGACCGCCGACGTGAGAACCTTTCCGAGAATCTGAAAAATGCCGGGAAAAGAAGATCCTCGATCCCAGGTCCTCGATCCTAGGGTTCCCGCCCGAGGATCTAGGATCGAGGACCTTAGGATCGTTTCATGCCCGCGATATTTTGATTTTCCATGATGGCATCTTGCGTTACGTTGTGGGCATGAATGCCATTGAAAATCTCAAACCGCCGGTCAAAGTCGTGGAGTGGGTCGGCGACGCCGTCCGCGGGCACTTGCGGATGCTCGACCAGACCCGCCTGCCCAACGAAACCCTCTTCATCGACTGCAAGGACGCCCAGGCCGTCTGGGACGCCATCAAGCGTCTTGCCGTCCGCGGCGCGCCGGCCATCGGGGTGGCCGCCGGGTACGGTATGGTCGTGGCGTCCCAGTGGGTGCCCGACGGCAACGATTTTCAGACGGGTATGGAGGCGGCGGGGGAATATCTCAAGAGCTCGCGCCCAACGGCAGTGAATCTCGAATGGGCGGTACACCGCGTGCTGGCGCGCTGCCAGCGGGTGCTCAGCCAGGACTTCAACGAATATCGCAAGGCGATGCTGGAAGAGGCCCAGGCCATTCACGCCGAGGACGAGGCGATGTGCCTGGCGATCGCCCGCAACGCCGCCCCGCTGGTGCAGCGCTGCAGCGGCGTGATGACGCACTGCAACGCCGGCGCGCTGGCGACGGCCGGAATCGGCACCGCCACCGCCGGCATGTACGCCGCTCACTCGGCCGGTCACGCCTTCACGGTCTACTGCGACGAGACTCGCCCGCTGCTGCAGGGCAGCCGATTGACCGCCTGGGAGCTGGCGGCCGCGGGCATCGATGCGGTGGTCATCACCGACAACATGTCCGCCCAGGTCATGCGCGAGGGGCGGGTGCAGATGGTCGTCGTCGGGGCCGACCGCATCGCCGCCAACGGCGACGCGGCCAATAAGATCGGCACGTACGGTCTGGCGATCGTGGCCAAGCGCCACAACGTGCCCTTCTACGTGGCGGCTCCGTACAGCACGTTCGACCTGAACCTGCCTTCCGGCGAGGGCATCCCGATCGAGCAGCGCGGCAGCGACGAGATCACCGAAGGCTTCGGCCGCCGCACCGCTCCGCAGAACATCCGCACGTATTCCCCCGCCTTCGACGTCACGCCCGCCGAGTTGATCACCGGCATCATCACCGACCGCGGGATCATCAGTCCGGTGACGACGGAGAATGTCAGAAAAGTTGTGAGTGGTGAGTTGTGAGTGGGGGTGCGGGCAGCGGCGATAGAAAAACGCGGGGTGGCATGGCGACAGGCGTAGCGGGTCGCCGTGGGCAGGCGAAGTCAAGGTGTCGCCGTGGCCAATTTCTTGTACTTCTGCGATCTCCGCATTCTCGGCGGTGGATATCCGGGATAGACAGTCATCTTCCGGCAACGGAAGATTGCGTGATCTGGGCCATCAGGCGGCGGCAGGCGGCTTGGAGGTCTTTCATTGCGCCGGCGGAAGCGTCTTTGGCCAGTTCATCTCTGCGCTGTTGCTCGTAGGCGGCGGGATATTCCTTTTTCAGGAGGCAGTCGCCGGTAGCCGTGCCGAGGATGGCGCCGGTGCGGCAGTCCAGCAGGACGGCCTGGGCGACCGTCTTGTACTCGCTGACGTTGCCCGGCACGGTCCACAGGCCGATGATCGTGCAGTACAGGATCGCCGCGTCGGTGGTGTTGGAAACCTCGCTGTCGGCTTGCAGATACACCAGCAGCAGTTCGCAGCCCATTGCCGCGGCAGACTGTCGCAGCGAGTGCAGCGTGGGCCTCTCGCTGTGGTGGACCAGCGGCGTGATCGGGCGGATGCCGTGGATGATCTTGCGGTCGGGGCAGATGGCTTCCCATGCGTTGAGTTCCGCCGCGTCGATCGGCGTCAGGTAAGGCTGAAAACCCGAGCAGTGGCTCTTCAGCGGCGCCAGGGCGATCGAGGCCGGCAGCTTGGCCGATATCTTCGCGTCCAGCCTGCGGGCGATGTCGGCGTCGGTCAGCGACTCCTCGATCTGGCTGACATGGCGCGGTTCGCTGACCACACCGGCGCGGACCATGTCGGCCACCGGAGGTTCCATGGCGTTGTGCGAGGCGCATCCGGTCATGACGGCGGAGAGCAATCCCCAGAGGCACAATGCAGTTTTCATTCGAGAGTCCTTTCGGCCGCTTGAGGGTGCGGCATTGCATGTCTGTATTCGCCCGGGGTGTGCGGTGCGCAGGAATTCCCAAAGGTTTCGCCACGCATTTCGCGATTGCCACTGCCGGTGCGGGCGTCTATGCTAATGCTTTCGAAGCTGTTATGAACGATGACCGAGACGCCAGCATGTCGGAACTTAGTCACGAGAATCGCGATCTGATCGACCGCTGTCGCCAGGGCGACCAGCAGGCGTTCAACGCGTTGTACGCACGGCACGCGCCGCGCGTGGCGGCGTTTCTGCTGCGCAGCGGGTTCGTCCAGGCCGACGCTGAGGACCTGACGCAGGAGACGTTCCTGCGGGCGTACCGCGGGCTGGATACATACGACGCCGACCGCGGGGGCTTTGGCGGCTGGTTGGCTGCCATCGCCCGCAATGTCGCGCGGCGGCACTGGGCGCGGCGCGTGACGCCCGAGCATTTCGATCCGGACCTGGCGGACGACATTTTCGAGTCCGACGTCGACGCGGCGCCGCAGCAGGCGATGACGGCAGAGCAGTACGAGGCGGTTCGTCTTTGCCGCAGCGCCCTGCCTCGGGAGCTGCAGCGGCTGATCCATCTTCGCTACGTCGAGGGTCGCAGCACGCGCGGCGTTTCGCAGGCGACGGACCTGCCCGAGGCGACCGTTCGCCTGCGCCTCAACGGGGCGTACGGGATGCTGCGGCGGTGCCTGCGCGAGAAGGGGTTCGCGGTCTGAATTATGCGCTCGATCACGGCGGCGGGATATAGACGATAGAGGACGATATGAGCGAAGCCCAGCAACAACCTCAAGACGCTCTGGAACGACTGCTGCGCAAGAGCGGCGCTGAACAAGCCGTTCTGCAGGCCCGCGCGGGGCAGGCGCCCGCTTTGAACCAGGAGATCGCTGATATGACGCACGCCCAGGAACCGCCCGCCGCCGGGGCGGTCACGCCGCCGCCGCCGCCGGAGACGGAAGAACCCATCCCCGCCGACCTGCCCCGAAAGTTCGGCGCCAACATCTGGCTCAGCCGCCTGATCCCGCTGTCGGTGGCCGCGGCGCTGCTGGCCGTGGTGGGCATCTTCCTGTACAACTCCTCCAGCGCCGGGACCGGCAAAGAGAAAACCATCGCGAGCCTCCGGCAGGAGCTCTCGGGCGCCGAGGCTGCCGCCGCCGAGGCCAAGACCAGGGCCATCGACCTGGAGAACCGGATCGCGCGGCTGGAAAGCGCCAAGGCGCAGGCCCAGCAGGACCTCATCAAGCTCAGGACGGAACTGCAGAACGCCAACCTGCTGACGGCGTCGGTCGAGAGCCGCGCCGCCCACGCCGCAGAGCAGGCGGCCCGGTTGCAGAAAGAACTCGATCAGTCGCAGAAGATCAACGTTCAGCGCCAGGCGCAGGCCGAAGATCTCAGTGCCAACATGGCCAAGCTTGTGCGCGAGGTCGACGCCAAGAAGGACAAGAACGAACAGATCCGCGCCGAACTCGAACGCACGCTGGCACAATATCGCCAGGGCATCGCCCAGCAGAACACTGCCGTCGCCCAGTACCAGGCGCTGCGCCTGCAGTACGCGGCACTCTTTGAAAGTGCCCAGCAGGCCTACCTGGGCGCCAAGGCCGGGCAGGACGACAACCTCGACGCCAGGCAGGCGGCTTTGAAGCGGTCTAACCTGCTCAAGCGCCTCGCCCCGCTGCGACAGCAGCCGATGACCGAGGCCAGCCGCAAGGCGCTGGAGACCAGCGAAGTGCTGCTGACGCGTCTGGGGATGGTCAATCCCGCGGCGCCGGGCGAGGTGCATGGGTTCATGTCGCTGCTCAAACGCAGCGGCGTGAGCGAACAGATCGATGCCGTGCTGGCAGGCGCCGTCGAGAGCGAAGCCCTTCGCGGCTGGCTGTTCGAAGCGAAGATGATCCTGGGCTGACGAGGACCCACCATGCCAATGAAACTACAGCCTTGTGTGATCGTTGTTGCCGCCGCCATGATGGGCTGTGCGTCGATGGAAATGCCAAAATTTCCCGTGATGCAGATGCCCTGGCAGAAGAAGGCCCCGTCAACCCAACCCGCCGCGCCTCCCGTCACCAGCATCAAGCCCACCGAGGCGATGGCGACCTTCCACGAAGGGCTCTCGCTTCTGGCGGAACTGCAGTATGCCCAGGCCGCCTTGAAATTCCAGGCGGTCGTCAACCCGCTCGATGAAGCCGGTGATCGCAAGCACGCCAGCGAAGCGTTCTTCTGGTTGGCGTTCTGCTGCGAGAAGCAGGGCATGATCGACAAAGCCAAACCCCTCTATCAACAGTTGATCAAGGTCTACGGCGACACGCCGGCCGCCGACTTGGCACGCCAACACCTGGCCGATCTCGGCGGCAGCGCCGCCTCGCCGCCCGCCCCCGTCCCGCCGGTGCAGACGCCGGTGGACCTGGAAACGAAAGCCCCGCCCCCGCCCCGGTCCTTCTGACGGAACTGGATGAGAATCTTCGCAGCTCAGGGAATCGTCGAATTTCTGCGCGAGCAGGCCGACCGCAATCGTTTCCTCCCGCATGTTTCACCGCCGGCTGGACGTATAATTCTGCGGGAGGGACGATCATGATCCGCAAGCTCAAGAGTGGCAAGTACCGGCTGTATTCCCGCAGCCCTAATCCCAAGACGGGCAAGCGTCGCAACCTCGGCACGTTCGACACGCGCCAAGGGGCCGAAAAGCACGAGCGCGAGGTTCAGTACTTCAAACGGCATTGAAATGCGAGCGTGTCATTCGTGTTCTCTCCGGATATCGAGCGTTGTTGACGGACTACTCCACGTCTGCATAATGGCGGCATGAGCGGCGTCACCGTTGTCACAGCCGACCGCATTCATCAGCCGCGGGCGCATGCCGCCGTGCGGACGGGGGAATACGTCTTCTCGCAGCTTATCCCGTACATCGGCAACAAGCGCAAGCTCCTGCACGTGATCGATGCGGCCGTGCGGCACAGCGGCTGTCGCGGCGGGCTGTTCGTGGACCTCTTCACCGGCAGTACGGTCGTGGCGCGGTGGGCCAAGAAACAAGGCTTTGCGGTGCTGGCCAACGATTGGGAGCCATACGCCTGCCAGATCGCCCGCGGCACCGTGGCGCTCAACGCCGTGCCGGCCTTCAAGGCCTTGGGCGGCGCCGCGGCCGTGTTTGATAAACTCAACGCCCTGCGGCCGCTCGATGGGTACGTCAGCACGCACCTGTGCCCGTTCGACGATGCCGCTGCTGATCCTCTGACCGAACGGATGTTCTTCACGCGCGCCAACGGGATGCGCATTGACGCCATACGAGAGCAACTCGCGCAGTGGCACGCCCAAGGCAAGATCGACGACGACGAACTGGCGTACGTGCTGGCGGCGCTGATCTACGCCGTCAGCTACGCCAGCAACACCAGCGGCGTGTTCAAGGGCTACCATCACGGCTGGGGCGGACGCACGGGCACGGCGCTTTACCGGATCCTCGCGCCGCTGACGCTGAGCCCGCCGCTCTTGCACGACAACGACCGGACGAACCTGGCGACACAGGCTGACGCGCAGGCGCTGGCAGGCCGATTGACCGAAACGCTCGGCAGAACGCCCGACATCGTTTACATCGACCCACCCTATAACCAGCACCCCTACGGCAGCAACTACCACGTGCTCAACACCGTGGCGCTGTGGGACAAGCCGGCCTTGGGCGCAGTGACCCAAGCGCGCGGCAACAAGGCGGCGATCCGCACCGACTGGCGCACCAGCCGCCGCAGCGCGTACAATCATGCTTCTCAGGCCGCCGCGGCGTTTGCCGATCTGATCGCGACCGTTCAAGCCCGCCACATTCTCGTCAGTTACAGCACCGACGGCACGATCCCCCTGGCGGAAGTTCTCGCGCCCCTGGCCGCCCGCGGCGCGCTGCACGTCTTCACGCAGGCCTACAAACGCTATCGCGTCAGCACGCCGCGGATGAGCGCCAAGTCGCACACGGTCGAGTTCGTGGCCGCCTGCGATACAGCAGGCACGCCACAGCGGCGCAAAGACGTGGAACGAATGTCGGAGAACATACTACAACAGGAGCAGCGGGGACGGGGGAGAGCGGGATTACGCGGATTCAAGGGAAGATAAAACCAGAATTAGAGACCGATCGCTCGATCTTTCCTGGTCCGTTCGTATCCTCTTAATCCGGTTTTAATCTTGTAATCCCGCTCTCCCCATCCCCGAACAAATGCGCGGGGCAAGCCTCGCTTTGCAAGCTTACTACCACAACCGCGGGCGCGGCGTTAAAATCGACTCCATGGACATTGCATTATCGTTTCTTGGCGCGGCGCAGAACGTTACCGGTTCGCGGCATCTGCTGGAGATGGATGGGCGGAAGATCCTCGTCGATTGCGGGCTCTATCAGGAACGCCGGTTCCAGAGCCGCAACTGGGACCCGTTCCCGATCAAACCCTCGAAGCTCGACGCGGTCCTGCTGACCCACGCGCACCTCGATCACTGCGGGCTGCTGCCCAAGCTCGTCAAGGAGGGCTTCAACGGCCGCATCTACTGCACCGGCGCCACCGCCGAGATCGCGCAGTTCATCCTGCTCGATTCGGCCCACATTCAGGAAGAAGACGTGGCCTTCAAGCGCAAGCGCCACGCCAAGCAGAACCGCGTCAGCCCGTTTGGCTACCAGCCGCTGTACACCACGGAAGACGCCCAGAAATGCGAGGCCCTGTTCGCGCCCGTGGCGTACAACACGCCGATTGAAGTCGCCAAAGGAATCACGGCCGTCTTCCACGAGGCCGGACACGTCTTTGGATCGAGCACGATCAGCGTCAGCGCTCAGACCAACGGGATGGCCCGGACGGTCTTGTTCTCGGGCGACGTGGGGCGATGGAACAATCCCATCATCGCCGACCCGGACCTGGCGGGGCAGGCGGACTACGTGCTGGTCGAGTCGACCTACGGCGACCGCCTGCACGACCAGGACGCCGACATCAACGACCGCCTGGCCGACGTGATCAACCGCGCGGTCGCAGCCGGCGGCAACATCATCATTCCCAGCTTCGCCCTGGAGCGATCGCAGGAGCTGCTCTACCGCCTCAACCAACTGCACGACGCCAAACGCATCCCGCACCTGCCGGTGTTCCTGGACAGCCCGATGGCCATCCGCATCACGCGCGTGATGAAAGAACACCCCGAGTGCTTCAATTCGAACATGGCCGAGCAGATCCGCAATCATGGAACCCCGCTGGATTTTCCGGGGCTGATGATGACCGAGACGACCGATCATTCCAAGGCCATCAACGCCGTCAAGGGCTCGTGCATCGTGATCGCCGGGTCGGGTATGTGTACCGGCGGGCGCATCAAGCACCACCTGGCGCATAACATCTCCAACCCGCGCAGCACGATTCTGTTCGTGGGCTACCAGGCTGTTGACACCCTGGGACGCATCCTGCTCGACGGCGCGGGCCAGGTGCGCATCCTCGGCCAGGAGTACCAGGTCAAGGCCTCTATCGCCCGGATCAACGGCTTTTCCGCCCATGCCGACCGCGACGAGCTGATGTGCTGGCTGGCGGGTCTGGCCCGGCCGCCGCGGCAAGTGTTCGTCATTCACGGCGAAGCCCAGACGGCGGTGAAGTTCGCCCAGTACCTCACCGAAAAGACCGGTTGGTCGGCGATCGCCCCGAACTACCAGGACCGCGTGGTGCTGAGCTGATATGGAGTGCGGTAGCCTTAGCTGCCGCTTTGCCAGTTTTTGGCATGAGCAGGACCATCTGCTGAGTTGAAGTGCTGGCAGGACCTCAACGTAGACCTCCTGCGAGGATTCAGCTGACCTAGAGTGAGCGGGAACGCTGAGCCTGATCGCGGAGGCTTTCCAGCGGCTTGAAAACTGCCAAAGCGGCAGCTAAGGCTGCCGCACTCCACACAATTTGATTTTGACGCCGTCGTATCATAGGATATCCCCGTAGCCCCGCGCGGGGCTGGTCACCTTTTCGCACTCAGATGAGGACAACGACTATGGCGCAGTATTCCGTCAGCCCCAGCGGCGAAAAATACAAGATCCCCGAGCAGGACGATTATGTCGCCGAAATGAAGCGGTTGACCGGCCTGGCTGCCGCAGCCCGAAAGAACGGCCAGGAGGTCGTTGTCGTCATGGGCGTCGGGTTCGTGGGTGCCGTTATGGCGGCCGTGGTCGCCGACACCGTCGACAAGAAGACCAAAAAGCCCAGCAAGTTCGTTATCGGCTGTCAGAGACCCAGCGCGAGGAGCTACTGGAAGATCCCCATGCTCAACGAGGGCGTTTCGCCGGTCAAGGCCGAGGACCCGGAAGTCGACCCGATGATCGCGCGGTGCGTGCTGGAGAAGAAGACGCTGACGGCCACCTTCAACCCCGACTGCCTGACGCTGGCCGACTGCGTCGTCGTCGACGTGCAGTGCGACTATTCCAAGCGCGACCTGGGCAAGATGAAGACCGGCGAGACGGACATGGCCGCCCTCGAGGCCACCATGCGCACCATCGGCGAGAAGATCCCGCCGCAGTGCCTGGTGCTGATCGAGACGACGGTGGCCCCGGGCACGACGGAGTTCGTGGCCTGGCCGATCCTGAAGAAGGCCTTCGCCACGCGGGGCATCGAGGAGACGCCGCTGCTGTCGCACAGCTTCGAGCGCGTCATGCCGGGCAAGGAATATGTCGCCAGCATTCGCGACTTCTGGCGCGTCTGCAGCGGTTGTGAGCCCCAGGCCCGCGCTCGCGTCGAGAAGTTCCTGCGCGAGGTGCTCAACTGCGAGAAGTTCCCGCTGACGGTGATGGACCGCCCCATCGAGTCCGAGACCACCAAGATCGTCGAGAACTCCTACCGCGCGACGACGCTGGCGTTCCTGCACGAGTGGAGCCTGTTCTCCGAGCGCAACGGCGTCGACCTGATCAAGGTCATCAACGCCATCAAGATGCGCCCCACGCACAGCAACATGATCTTTCCTGGACCGGGCATCGGCGGGTACTGCCTGCCCAAGGACGGCGGCTTGGGCTACTGGGCGTACAAGCACATCCTGGGCTTTGAGGACGGCGACGACATCTTCAAGATCAGCCCGACCGCCATCGACATCAACGACACGCGCGGGCTGCACGTGGCCACGCTCGTGCGAGACGCCCTGCGCAACATGGGGCGCTACATCGCCGGGGCCGACGTGCTGATCTGCGGCGCGTCGTACCGCCAGGATGTCGGCGACACTCGCTACAGCGGTTCGGAAATGGTCGTCCGCCGCCTGACCGAGATGGGCGCCGAGATGCGAGTGCATGACCCGTACGTCGAGCACTGGTACGAGTTGGAAAGCCAGGACACCTACCCCGCCCCCGGGCATTCGTGGGCGAGGTTCTTCCGCAACCAGGAGCACCTCAAGGACCTGCGCATCGAACAGGATCTGGCCAAGGCCCTCTCCGGCGCCGAGGCGGTCATCCTGGCCGTGCCCCACGCGCCGTACCTCAAGCTGACGGCCGACGAGGTGGTTAAGATGGCCGGGGCGCCGCTGGCAGTGATCGACTGCTTCGGCATTTTGAGCGACGATCAGATCCGCCGCTACTTCGAACTCGGCTGCGAGGTCAAGGCCTTGGGGCGCGGGCACATCCAGCGCATCAAAGAAGAAATGCGCCGCCCGAAGAAGCCCGGCAAAGGCAAAGCCGCCGGCGACGAACCCTACGCCAGCGCGTAACCGGCACACGATCCCCGACTGACGCACAAAAGGGCCGCAAGCGATACCCCTCGCCTGCGGCCCTTTGTCTTGGCGGGATTCAGTCTGGGTTACCTAACCCCGCTCGTGCAGGGCCAGAGCCGCGTTGATCGCCCAGCGGATCTTGCTTTTGTTTCGGCTGTGGGTTATACTTATGGTAGTACTATCAGTATAAGGATTCGCACCATGGCCACAGTCAAAACCGCCATATCGCTGGATGAGAAATTGTTCCGCCGGGCGAATCAGACAGCAAGGAAGATGAAGATTTCCCGCAGCCGCCTGATCGGCTTGGCGCTGCGGGAACTGTTGGAGCACCAGCGTTCTCGGGAGATCATCGCCAGACTCAATGAAGTCTACGGGGAGGGCCTTGGCGAGGATGAGGGCGCCTTTCTCGATGCCGCTTCGCGGCACATGGCTGAATTGACCAGAGATGAGAAATGGTGATTCGCCAGGGTGACATCTTCTGGCTCGATCTTCCCTCTCCATCAGGCAGCGAACCGGGATTCCGGCGGCCGGTGCTTGTGGTGCAGAATGATGACTTCAACGCCAGCAAGATTGCCACGGCTGTCGTCTGCATGCTGACCTCGAATCTCGCGCTGGGTCGCGCCCCGGGCAATGTGGCTCTGGCCAAAGGCGAAGCGAGCCTCTCCAAGCGCAGCGTCGTGAACGTTTCACAGGTTTTGACTGTTGATCGATCCCGCCTGCTGAAGAAGATAGGAACCCTCTCTCCTTCGCGCGTCGAGGAAGTGCTGATGGGGCTGACGATGCTGTTGCGGCCCAGTAAATGACGGCCTGATTCATGCAGCCCCTGCGGCCGCTGGGCGGGTTTCATGGTTGTCATCACGGCGGCGGTCTGACAGAATGAATCTTCTTACCAGGCAGGAATCCATCATGACAGCCAGACTCTGGGCTCTTTGCGTGACATGGGCATTATTCCTGGCGGCCTCGCCGGCGTGGGCGGCCTTGCCGCCGGGGTGCGTCGAGTGGGCCGACAATCCCAACTTCGTCCACCCGCCGCTGGCGTGCATGGAACCGTACAAGCGGTTCGTCGAGTACCCCATCAGCGCCTGGTGCTTCCACGGGATGGAAGACGACAAGAGCCCCTACGCCGAAAAGTTCGTTCGCGACTTCAAGGCCATCGGCTTCAACGTGCTCATTGACGACGAGCGGATTTTGCCCTTCGCCGAAAAAGTCGGCGGCGTGAAGGTGCAGCTTTGCGGCGCGCGGAGCAGCGCCAAGAGCAAGGCCACCTTCTATCAGCCCGCCGAGGTGCTTGACGCGAACTTCTTCAAGAACCCCGCCATCGGCGACCATCCGATGCTGCAGGGCATCATCGTCGGCGACAACGGCGGCGGCTTCGACCCGCGAGAGGTCAACACGGCCGAGTGGCTCAAGAAGGAGCACCCGCACGTCGTGCCCATTATGTCGCTGTATTCCTACAGCCCGCAGCAGGGCAATACGCCGCTGCGCATCCTGCACATGCAGAGCTATCCGTACATGCCCGGACGCCGCGGCTACAGCACCGGCCGGGCGGCGCGGCGCTACTGCGAGCAGCTCGAGCGCGACCGGCAGTTCTGTAACGCCAATGACATGGCCCTGTTCGAATGCTACGCCGGCGACACGACCTTCACCTGCGTGCGATTCCAGATGATGTGCGCGATGGCCTACGGCGCCCAGGGGATCTCGAACTTCTGCTACTCGCCTCATCGCATGCCCGCCTACAAGCCCGACAACCCGCTGGTGCCGCAGTGGTACAAGCTGCACCGATACACCATCGACGTGCTCGGCCGGCACCTCTGGGGCACGCGCAGCATCGAGGTTCTCGGCGGTGAGCACGCCTCCGCCAAGACCTTCGGCCCGGACCAACTCGTCGTCGCAGCCTCCGAAAACCTGATGGCCGGGCTGCTGACGCCCGAGGTCCGCTTCAAGGCCAAGGACACCGCTGTCCCTGAGTACATCCTCGTCGTCGACAAGCGGGTCAACTTCAAGCCATACGAGCCGGACAAGGATCCGCCGGCCCAGGAATCGTCCGTGATGCTGGCGGCGAAGATTCCCGCTGTCGAGGTGCTCGACGCCGAGGCCACGAAGGACGCCAAGATCCGCAAGATCGTACCGGGTTTCAAAGTGCGTTTCACCGCCAGCGGCGGCGAGGCGGTGCTGTTGCGCGCCGCGCCGGACCTGGAGAAACTGCTGGGCGGCAAGGACGCCCTGGCGCTGTATACTCAGATCAACACCGCCCTGGCCGCGGCGATGCAGAAGCCCGATGAGATCGCCAAGGCCGTCGCGGCCGCCAAGGCCGACGCGGCGAAGCTCAGGGGCCTCATGAAAGACGTTGACGCCGCCCAGGCGGCAGACACGCTTAAGCGGCTCGATGCCGCCATCGACGCGGCGAAGTAGCACGGGCGTCTCGCCCGTGCCGTTGAAGAAAAAGCGCAAGCTGACCCGATGGGTGCCACGCACAACTCCGTTGTGCGTGTCCCCGGTCTCTGGCATCAGAGAGCATGGGCGAGACGCCCGTGCCACACAGCAAAGACGAGGTAGTCATGAACAGTTTTCGAACCCTCAGTGCGATTCTTCTCATGCTTTCCTGCGGCCGCGCCTTGGCCGACGACAAGGTTCCCGATGAACCGCCTCCGCCAATGAAGCAATGGCCTGCCGGCTCGGGCGTCAAGGAGTGGAAAGACACCGACTTCGTCCACCCGCCGATCAAGGCCCACGAACTGTATAAGCGGATGCATGAGTTCCCCATCAGCGCCTGGTGCTTCCACGGCCAGAAGGGCCAGTCGCCCTATGCGGAGAAGTACGTGCGCGACTTCAAGGCCGTCGGGTTCAACGTCATGATCGACGACCCGAAGATCATCCCCTTCGCCGAGAAGGTCGGCGGCGTGTGGGTGCAGATCGGCGAGACGCGGACAATCTTCGGCAAGAGCCCGCAGTACCTGGAAGACTATGTCTTCAAGGGCGCCATCGGCGATCACCCGCTGCTGCAGGGCATCATCCTGGGCGACAACGGGCGCGGCTTCGGCGGCAACGAGCGGCGCGTGGCCTCCTGGCTCAAGAAAGACCATCCGCACGTGGCGCCGATCATGTCGATCTATCCCTGCCGCGTGCCGGCAGACACCGACCTGCGCATCCTCCACATGCAGAACTACCCGTACCTGCGCGGCGCCCGCGGCGAAAAGGCCGCCAATGCCTACCTCGGCCAGTGCAACAGCGATCGCAACGTCGCCAACAATAACAAGATGGCCATGTGGGAATGCTACGGCGGCGACGCGCCGTTCAGTTGCGTGCAGTTCCAGATGATCGGCGCCATGGCCTACGGGGCGCAGGGTCTGTCGAACTTCTGCTACTCGCCCCATCGCATGAAAGATTACAAGCCCGACAGCCCGATGATCCCGCAGTGGCATAAGATGCATCAGTACATCATCCACGTGCTCGGCCGCCACGTCTGGGGGCTGCGGTCGATGGACGTGCTGCACTCGGTCTGCGGCGGGGCGCACAAAGGCGCCGGCGTCTACGATGCGGGGCAACTGGTCCTGCGCGGCAGCGAGTTCACCATGGTCGGCCTGCTGACCCCCGAGGCGAAGTTCTACTCCGACAACGCCGCCGACCGTGAGATTCCCGAGTACTTCATGCTCGTCGACAAACGCACCGGCGGCAACATCCCCGAGGCTCGACCGGCGAGCATCATGCTCTCGCCGAAAGTCTCCGCCGTCGAACTCATCGACGCCAATGCGACCAAAGACGCCAAGATCCGCCAGATCGTGCCGGCTTTCAAGGTGCGACTGACCATGGAAGGCAGCTACGGCGTGCTGCTGCGCGTGGCGCCGGACATCGAGACGCTCCTGGGCGGACCCGACGGCGCCAAGCTCTACGCGAAGATCAACACGGCGATGGCCGCCCTGCAAGCCAAAGCCACCCCGCCCGCCCCGGCCGGTCAGACCCGATTGGGCGCCGAAGGCCCGGCCGCCAAGCCCGAAGGCGACCTGCCTCTGGTCAAGGTCAACGCCGCCGAAGTCGACAAGACCATCGCGGCCGTCAAGACCGATATGGCTGAGCTGGCCAAAGCCCTCGACGCCGCCGTCGCCGCAGGCAAGATCAGCAAAGACCAGGCCGTCGATACGCTCAAGCGCCTGGGTGAAGCTATCGACGCCACAGCCGCCGAGGCCAAGGACCCCAAGCCCAGCGCCGCGTGAGTAGCATGGGCGTCTCGCCCATGAGGCGAAGAAGAGACGAAAGCTTGGATCAGACGGGTGCCACGCACAACTCCGTTGCGCGTGTCCCTGACCGTGAAGAGCCAGAGAGCATGGGCGAGACGCCCATGCCACACGGCGAGAGCATGGGCGAGACGCCCATGCCACGAGGAGTCATGATGCAGCATCGCGTAATCGTTATCGGGCTGGTTCTTGCCGCTGCTGTGCAGGCCGCCCCGGCCGGCGACCAGCTGCCTCCCGGCTGCAAGGAATGGAAAGACACCGACTTCGTCCACCCGCCGCTGAAGGTGATGGAGCCGTACAAGCGGATCGACGAGTACCCGGTGGTCGCATGGTGCTTCCATGGGCAGGGGGCCAAGCGCGTGCCCTACGACGAGACGTACGCCCGCAACGCCAAGGCCGCCGGGTTCAACATGCTCATCGACGGCGCGTCGATGCTCGAACCGTGCCGGAAGGTCGGCGGGCTGAAGGTCGTCGTGCCAGCATTCCACCACGGCCCTGACCGGCTTAAGGCCGGCATCTTCGGCCCCCACGGCGACCACCCGTGCCTGGTCGGCATCGTCACCGACGACAACAACCCGCGGATCTATCCCAACGTCATCGAAAACGCCAAGTGGATCACGCAGACCTATCCGCACATCATGCCCTGGGACAGCGAGAACCCCGACCCGCGCACCCAGAGCAAGACCACCATGCGCGTCCTGGGCACGCAGAACTACCCGTTCATGCGCGGCTCGCGGAACCCCGTCGGCGACTACTGCTTCAACTGCTGGGTCGACCGCGACTGGGGCGTCAAGGCCGACATGAGCGTCTGGGAAATCTACTCCGGCGCCAATGCCTTCAACCAGCAAAGCTTCCAGATGCTGGCCGGCCTGGCCTACGGCTCGCAGGGACTGGTGAACTTCGCCTACACGCCGCACCGCGACACGCCTTATCACGGCAAGATGTACCAGCCCGACAGCCCGCTGATCCCGCAGTTCAAGAAACTCCACGACTATATCCGCCTGGTCGTCGGCCGCCACCTCTGGGGCACGCGCTGCATCAACGTGATCCACTCCATCCACGGCGGCGACCACAGCAAGGAGCGCTGGAAGATCCAGGCCCCGACCTTTGCCGCCGACCAGCTCGTCGTCCGCGGCAGCGAGTGGATGATGGTCGGCCTGCTGACGCCCGAGAAGCGATTCCTCGCCAAGGACACGGAAGTTCCCGAGTACTTCCTGGTCATCGACAAGCGCACCAGCGGCGGCGGCGCCCCAGAGCGGCGGGCGGCCTACGTCATGTTCTCCGACCGCACGCCGGTCTTCGAGATGCTCGACGAGACTGCGGTGAAGGACGCCCCCATCCGCAAGCTCGTCCCCGGCTGGAAGTTCCGCATGAACTCCCAGGGCGGTGAGGGCGTCCTGCTGCGCGTCGCGCCGGACCTCGAGCAACTCCTCGGCGGCAAGAAAGGCCTCGCGCTGTACGCGGCGATCAACAAGACGATGGGCCAGTTGCAGTGGAAAGTCTCGCCCCCCTGCCCGGCCGGGCAGAAGATCGAAGAAGACAAGCTCACCCACGTGGCCATTGAGGGCAAGGTGATCGACGCCGCCGTCGCCCAGGCCCGCAAGGACCGCGACGCCCTGGCCAAGCTGCTCGATGCCGCCGTATCGGCCGGAAAGCTCACCAAGGCCCAGACCGACGACACGCTCAAGCGGCTTGACGAGTCCATCGCCGCCACCGCCGCCCAAGCCAAAACCCCGCCAGCCCCGTAGCACGGGCATCTTGCCCGTGGCCTAACAGCGGAACCGCCGGAGAAAAACCTTGTCATAAAGATCCCTTCGCCGCCTCGCTTCGCTCAGCCGCAACCAAAGCGCCTTCTCGCCGCCCGAGCCCAATTCAGTCCCGCCGGCCCCATCGCCACAAGGCGACCCTGGAGTGCGGCTCCGCCAACGGCGCGGACCCGTGAAACAATCTTTGAATTTTCCCAAATGAAATCCGCCCCCGCTGCGTCTCTAATAGGGGAGGCTTGGAGCGGGTACATGCGGAAGCGATGGAAACACATCCTGATTGTTGTGGGCGTCACGGTGGCCGCGGCTGGGGCTGGCACGTGGATGTATGTGTGGTATTACCACCCGTCACCAGGAACGCTTCCGAAGGTTGAGATCGCCGTGCCTGCAGGATTTGACATGGACCTCTCGCATCTTCTGGACTTCGATCTCTACACGCTGTCCCGCGCGCCGGGACAGGCCCACCACAGCAGTCTGGTGATCTTCGTGGGGCAACATCCCCAGACGTTCAGGCCCAGCGCCGGATGGCGCGAAAAGCGAGGCCTTGTGTGCGGCCGCTCCGCTACGTGGTACGCATGGCAGGACTCGCGCGGAATGCTGCGGCAGGAAGCGCACCTGTCCCTGGCGCGCCCCCTGGGCGGGCACCGTATCCACGCGATTATCTCGGCCGATGACCCATCCGAAGTCGAACTTCTTGAGAAGACCGTGCAAGCCGCACGGCTTTCCCCAGGCCCTGTTCCGACGAGGGCCCGTGCAGCGAGCGTATCATGCGCAACATCGGCGACTTCTCCGGCCTCCGCTCCCGCTACGACGCAAGCCTCTCCTCCAGTCGTCACATCCGATGGCACCATTGAGGAGGGAGGTTGATGATGCGGCAGTATGGCATCCACATTCTGGTTCTGCTGGCGGCGGGAATGGCGCCCGGCGGGTGCAGTGCGGTCGCGGATGGGACCTTTCCGTCCGTTGATCTTCTCAAGGCAAAATTGACGCAAGAAGGATATGCGGCCGACGTGAACGAGACGCGCAGTGAGATCGTGGAGTGGCGATCTGTGCGGGTTGTCCGACTAGAGCCCGATGCCGAGATCTACTGCAGCCCTCAGGACCCTGCAAAAGTGGTCGGATTCAAACTGCGGTTCAGGTCGACCGACTCTAAAACTAAAGATGGATTGTCCAAGAGCTACAACTTCGCTCGCGGGCTTGTCCGCGAGACCACGGGCACGGATATCCGCGAGATTCCGCGAAGCGAGTTCGGCCTGCCCCCGCTCTTTGGATTCGTCGGGCGCAACTACCGCGCGTCAGCGGCCACCGACTCGCATGTGGTCACCTGCCTGTTTTACGAAAGGATCGACTACATGTCCTGGGCGGAAGTGACGGTTCTTCAGAAGAAATGGTGATAGGGGCCTGAGCCATGACTCAAGAACAAAGCAAATCGCGATGGACGGTGGTGACGCCGCGGCTGGCGGGGCACATGGCGCTGTGGTTGGGAATCGCCGCCTGTGCGGCACTCTTGGTGCGTGATGGGGTGGGGATTTCATTCATTCTATCAGTGGCAGGAATCGTCACGGGCGCGGCCTCCCTGATCAGCTCGCGCCGCAGTGGAGCGAAAGTGCGGCTGCGGGTGATTGGAATGCTCATCAGTGCCGTGCCGCTGGGCGTGATAGTCGCGCTCATCATAATGCGGCCGCCAGAGCGGGGACATAGACACGTATACTGTCAGATAAATCTGAAGAACATAGGAGGGGCACTGCGGGAATACGAACGGATGCGAGAGGGCATGCCCGGAAAGATTGACGACCTGATCGGCTCGGGCCTGTTGCCGCCAGGCGCCTTCAGTTGCCCTTTCGACAGCGATTGGAGAAATGGGCAGAGCAGTTACTTCTTCTTTCTGAGCGACAAGAACAATCCAGACTCGCTGATCGGTTGCGACCTGAAGACTCACTCCGGCGGAAGGAATGTCCTCACGGCCCCGCACAACGTGTTCTTTCTGAAGCACGAGGAGTTCAATCAGCGTCTGGCCCAGCCGGAAAACGCCGCCTTCGCCGCCGCGCTGCGGGCGTTTGAGGCCAGCGGCGCGAAGCACTTCCCGCTCGACCGGCCGCTGGCGGCATCGAGGCCGTGTGGCGACACTGCGCCGATGGCCGATCGTACGAGCGATAAAGAATAGAGAGGCAGCTATGCAGGAAGCGGGCATGAGTATCAAGAATCGCGCGGGGGCACTTGCGGTCACCGCTCTGGTGGTGGCTGGCATCGGAGTCTTAACGTCGGTCTTCCTGATCGGCATGGTCCTGTCAGCGGTGGCTTTGGTTCTTGGCATCATCGCCATACGCCGAAATGCACGGGCGGGCCGCGCAACGCGGATTCCGTGGGCTGCCGCAACTCTCTCAGCAGCGGGGCTGGTGCTTGGCGCTGTGACCATTGTCCTGGTCGTTATCCCGGCTATCCACGAAGCCCACCATTCGGCCTGCCAGGTCAATTTCAAGGCAATGGGTGCGGGCATCTGGAACTACCAGCGGAGTCGCGGGCATCTTCCCCAGCGTATGTCAGACGTGGTGGAAGGAGGATTTCTCGAACCCCGCGTGTTCGCCTGCATGGAAGACGATTCCTGGCGCGAGGGGTACAGCAGCTATTTCCATTATCTCGACCCTGACCGGCAGGAGCATCCGCCTCAGGCCCTGTTTGCCTGTGACTCTCGTCCTCGCCATAAGAAGGGGCGTAATATCCTTACCATTTGCGGCAATCTCGGTTTCACCGAGGAAGAGGAATTTCAGCAGCTTCTGGCTCGGCCGGAAAACGCCGCCTTCGCCGCGGCGCTGCGGGAGTTTGAGGCCAGCGGGGCCACGCACTTTCCGCTTGATCGGCCGCTGGCGGCTACGAGGCCGGCGCCATGACTGACCCGCAACCGATCGGGGTGCGTCCGGTGATACGCCAGATGAGGCCAAGGGTGCCACGCACAACTCCGTTGTGCATGTCCCCGACCCGTTGGCAGCAGGGGCGGCGAAGATCTCTTCTGCACCCACTCAACGGTTACTATGGCACAAGGCACATTGGCACGCACAACGGAGTTGTGCGTGGCACCCCGGCAGAGTGCTGCTCTGTTTTGCCCAGGCCACCCGCCAGTGGAACTTTGCAGGATCGGCCACATTGACGTAAGATATAAGTATGGCGCGAGTGTATGTTGAGACGACCATCATGAGCTATCTGGCAGCCCGGCCTAGCAGGGACTTGGTGCGCGCGGCCCGTCAGGAAATCACCCGCGAATGGTGGGACAATAGACGCGGACAGTTCGATCTGTATATCTCTCAGTTTGTTCTTGATGAGGCTGGCGACGGAGACGAAACGGCAGCAGCAAGACGGCTTACATTGCTCGATGGAATCTCGCTTCTACCGCTGTCGGATGAGGTCCTTGATACTGCAAGGAGCCTGATCAGTGGCGGAGTGTTGCCGGATAATGCGCAGGGGGACGCAGTCCATATTGCCGCTGCAACTGTGCATGAGATGGATGTGCTTCTGACCTGGAACTGCCGCCATTTGGCCAATGCGGTTATCCTTGGCAACGTCGGCAGGCACCTGCGCAATCTTGGTTACGAAGCCCCGATCATCTGTACGCCGGACGAGCTGTTGGGAGAATGATCATGACGCAAGACCCGATCGTAGATGAAGTCCGCAAGCATCGCCAGGCACGTGCGGCGCGATTCAAGTATGATCTCCGGGCGATGGTGGAAGATGCCCGGAAGCGCGAGGCCAGCGGCGGCCGCCGGATCGTCACGCCACCCAAGCGACAGAAAGCCCGCTAGCCCGCAACTCAAAGCGCTCTCATGCGGCGCCGCGCCTCTTTTGAGTGCGGGGCGCAGCCACCGCTTTGGATGCTGTCTTCTTTATCTCTTTAGCACGCTTCAGCGCGCGTGCCAACGAAAGGATTCCTGGCCTCCGTTTCACCTCTTTGGATGGGTGCCACGCACAACTCCGTTGTGCGTGTCCCCGACCCGTTGGCAGCAGGGGCGGCGAAGATCTCTTCTGCACCCACTCAACGGTTACTATGGCACAAGGCACATGGCACGCACAACGGAGTTGTGCGTGGCACCCGGGCAGAGTGCTCTGTTCTACCCAGGCACCCGCCCACGACAGGTTGCAGTCGTGGCTCTCCGGGCCTTCGGCCCTGCGCGCCACGGCACCCTCGATTCCGGCTGCCCGGTTCCTGACTCCCGGCTCCCGGTTCCCTTATCCCTTCTTCGCATTCCGGCGGGCGGGGCGGTTCTGTTTGGGGTTGGGCAGGATGGGGTACTTCTCGACCTGCGTCAAGACGCACCACTGGGCCAGCAGCTTGCGGTGGCGGTCGATCTCGGCGGCCGTGTTCGCCTCGGCGGCGATGTTCTTCATCTCGCCCGGGTCGGCCTGCATGTCGAAGAACATCTCGGCCTTGGGCCCCTCGTGAAAAACCATGTACTTGTACCTGCCGGTGCGGATCATGAAGCTGCGCGCCTGGCCCACCGCCATCTCGGAGGCGACGTACGCCTGCCCGGGCGCCTTGGGGTCGTCGATCACGCCGCGCAGGCTGCGGCCGCGCGACGCCGGCGGGGCGTCCACGCCGGCGTAGTCGCACAACGTCGGCAGCACGTCCAGGGCGGAAACGAGATGGTTCCTGTCGGTGCGGCCGGCGGGGATCACGCCCTTCCAGCTCATCAGCAGGGGGACGGCGGCCGCGTCATCATAGAAATGCAGCTTGCCCGTCCAGCCGTGGCAGCCCAGCCCCTCGCCGTGATCGCTGGTGAAAACGATCAGCGTGTCCTCTTCCCGCCCGGACTGGCGCAGGGCTTGCAAGAGGCGGCCGATCTGGCGGTCGACATCCTCCATCATTCGATAGTACGCGTAGCGATACCGCCGCCAGCGATGGGCGACCCAGTCGCCATGGCGGGCGCGCCGTGCCTGGGACTGCGGCGTGCCCTGGCTGAGGGCGTGGTTGTCCGGCAGCGGCGGAAGATCGGCCCCGTCCTGGGGCCCGTAGCGAGCCCACAGTTCGTCGGTCAGGTTGTTGGTATTGGCCAGCAGGCAGATGTCGTGCGGGTTGATGAACGACGCCGTCAGCAGGAAAGGCTTGTCCCGCCGGCGGCGCAGGAAACCGATAGCCGCCTGCAGCGTCGACTCGTCGACGACGCGGGCGAGCTTGCCCATGCGCGTGCTCGTGTTGAGCACGTCATAGCCGGCGATGCCGCCCTCGGGATACGGATTGGGCAGGTGCCATTTGCCCGCATACCCGGTGTCGTAGCCGGCGGCGCGGAAAATCTGCCCCGAGATCGGGATCGTGCGGTCGATGGACATGCTGTTGTGGTCGACCAGCAGTTCGTGCGGCGCGCGGGCGGTGTGCAGGGCCGCACGCGACGGGCTGCACAGCGGATACGGGCAGTACGACTGCATGAACGACACGCCGCCGGCCGCCAGGGAGTCCATCGCCGGCGTCTTGACCCAGCGGTTGCCCGAGGCGCTGGTGGCGTCGATGCGCTGCTGGTCGGTGGTGATGATGAGGATGTTCGGCCGCCGCCGCTGCGGTGCCGCGACGGCAAACTGACCCACCGCCAGCGCCGCCGCCCCGGCCGCCGAGGCCCGAATGAACTGCCGCCTGCTGATCTGTTCTTGCATAGCGACCTCTATGGAGTGCGCCGGCCTCAGCCGCCGCTTTGGCAGTTTTCAGCATGCGACAGCGGCTCGATAAAAGCAAGGTGCCTTTGTTCTGCTGCCATCCCGAGCCGATCATTGACATCCGATCGTGCGGGTGCGATATTTCGATGTGGTTGCAGATCAGCCTGATGGGAGAACGCGATGAATGACTCGTCCGAACAGATCGTGCGGTTGTTGACGGAGATCCGGGACGATCAGAAGGCTCTGCTGGAAATCAACGCTCAGGGTCTGGCCATGCAGAAGGAGCAGCGGGCGCTAAATAAAGAGATTCAGGAGAAGACGCTGCAGAGCATGAAGGCATCCGAGTCGCTGCAGTCGCAGACGCAGAAAGCGCTGAAGTTCACCAGGCGAGCGGGGCCCATCGCTTTAGTCATCATGCTGGCGTGCCTGGCCTTCATTATCTTTCTGATCGTTCGATCCTTCTTTCTCCGCTTCTAGAAAGGCAAGAGGAGACCACATGATCCAGCCCGTCGATCCCGATCACGAGCAGAAGTTGCCGTACCCCACGCGGCCGCTCAAAGTGGGCCAGGATGTCGTCGAAGAGTTCATCATTCCGCCGGACGACAAGCAGGCCGTGCTCGAGCAGCTCTACCTCTTCACGCCTGTGCCCTCATTGGATGAGATGATGTTCGACCTTCACGAGGGCAAGCTCTTCCGCGTCGGGGATTTTCGCGTTACGTGGGAGAACGGGCAGAACTGGCTGGTCAGCCCGTACTACCCCACCAGCGGCGGGACGGTCATCGACTGGATGCCTCCCGATTCCGCCGAGGAATAAACCCGAAAGCTTTACATTCGATACATTCGTGCCATTCGTGGACGAATGCTCCCCCCCGTCGCCGCAAGGCGACCCTGGAGTGCGGCGGCGCCGACGCCGCCTTGGATGTTGTTCAATACAGGTTCACCGCAGAAGCTCGCAAACGCTTGAAACCTCCGGGCAGATCAGATGCGGAACGGGCACTTGCATCGCCTCGGGTCTTGCGTTGCCCGAAAAACATCCAGGGCGGCGTCGCTGCCGCCGCACTCCAGGGTCGCCTTGCGGCGACGAGAACAGTAGCCCGCTCTTTCATCATCTTGCACGGGCGGGACGCCCATGCTACGGGGGACGCCCGTGCTACTACGCGTCGTCGGGTTCGGTTTTGCTTGATCCTTTCCAGATATCCACCGGCACGTCGTTGCTTTGGGGTCGGCCGGGCGTGGAGCGGCCGGCGTCTACCAGGCGCTGCAGCAGAGCTGAGAGGGTCTCGACCACGTCGGCGCGCTCGGCATGGAGGTTGGTGCGTTCTCCGGGGTCGGCTTGCATGTCGTAGAGCTGGATCGAGGGCAGGCCCAGTTTGGCGGCCTCGGCGTCGTTGGGCGAGGCCCATCCGCCCGAACCGCCGCAGAGCACGAGCTTCCACTTGCCGCTTCGGATGGCGAACTTGCCGGTGATCGAATGATGCACCACGTGCTCGCGCACGGGGCGGTCTTGCCCTTGCAGCAGCGGCAGGAGGCTGACGCTGTCTTCGCCGGCGGTGTCGGGCAGCGGCTGGGCGGTGATCTGCGAGCAGGTGGCCATCAGGTCGCTCAGGCAGACCGTCTGATCGCACGTCCGCCCGGGCTTGACCACGCCCGGCCAACGCGCAATGAACGGGATGCGATGGCCGCCGTCCCAGGCGTCGGCTTTGTACCCGCGATACTGTGCGCTGGGAAAATGCCCCTTGGCTTCCATCTCGGGCACGCCGATGTAGGGCGCGCAGCCGTTGTCGCTGGCGAACATCACGATGGTATTGTCGGCCGCACCGGATTGCTCCAGGGCGTCCAGGACGCGCCCGACGATGGCGTCGGTCTCCATGACGAAGTCGGCGTAGAGGTTGAGGCCGCTCTTGCCTTTCCATTCGTCGTTGACGGCCAGGGGCGTATGCGGCGAGGTCAGCGGCATGTAGAGGAAGAACGGGTTGGGCTGGCGGGCCTGGCGGCGGATGTAGTCGCCGGCCCGCTGGGCGTAGGTGGGCAGGAGCTGCTCGAAGTTCCAGCCCGCCAGGGCCGGCCCGGGAATGCTGCCCTGATTGTTGCCGATCAGGCGCGCGGGTAGAAACTCCGTCGGGATCCCGACGGTGCGGTCGTTCTCGATGTAGCAGTACGGCGGCCAGTTGGGCACGTCGGTGCCGAAGTAGTAATCGAACCCTCGCGTGGTCGGCCCGCCGGTGGTCGGCTTGGAAAACGCCTCTCGCCACAGGGCCTGCTGCTGCGGGGTCGCCGGCGTGGCGCCCTTGGAACGATCGGGCACGAAATCGATCGTGGGCTCGAACGCCCAGCCCTGCCCCAGGTGCCACTTGCCGATGCAGGCGGTGGCGTATCCGCTCTGCTTGAGCAGCCCGGCGACGGTCAGGCGGTCCGGGGCGATCAGCGGGTCGCCATAGACGCCGACGATCCCGCTCTGCAGCCGCGTTCGCCAGTTGTATCGCCCGGTCAGGACGCCGTATCGCGACGGGCTGCAGACCGCCGACGTCGCATGGGCGTCGGTGAACCGCATGCCCCCGGCGGCGAGGCGGTCGAGATGGGGCGTGGGGATTTTCCCCTGGGGGTTGAAGCACGACACGTCGCCATAGCCCAAGTCGTCAGCCAGAATGTAAATGATGTTCGGTCGGTTATTCGGTTGGCGGTTCATGGCGTTCCTCTCGGTGGCGCAGGAAGGCAGCAGCACACAACCCGCGCCCGCGGCCGCGGCTTTGAGAATGTCGCGTCGGGAAAGAGACATTTCACGGTTCATGTCGTGAGGTCCGGTTGTATGACGGTAAGGATACATCCGCGCGGCGACAGATGAAACCATCTCAATTCGGGGTCGCCATGGCATGTCGCACGGCGTGCCGCCACGAGTGGCATTGTCCTGTCGAAACTTACCCATGGCTGGTCGAAATTCCGGCGGTTCAGGGGCCTTGCCGTATACGCTCAGGCGGCGGCGCGAGGGAGGTTGGGGCCGCAAGCCCAGCGGAGGGCGACACTTGAGGAATAGATTTTTCTATGACGGTCTCGGCGGTAAACCGTCCCAGGCAAAATAGGTCATTTTCCCTATACGTGTAGGCTGATGTTGCTGCGTATTAATATAGTTGCCGAGGCCGTCATTGCCGAGGACTCATTATGGTCGAGTTTGAAGCCATCCTTACCGAAGATCTCGACGGGACATTCGTCGCCCGCTGCCCGTCTCTGCCCACCTGCCGCGGGGCCGGCGAAACGCCCGACGACGCCATTGAGGGTCTACGCATGGCGATTCATGACTACCTCGCGCCAGTCATGAGAATCTGCCCCGAGTTGATGTCCCTCAACGTGAAGGATCGCACCGCCCGGACTTTCATCCCCAGCCGAGTCGCTCTGGCGGGTTGAGCAATTTCCAATGTGCAATTTCCGATTCTCAATTTTCCCTTCCCTCAATTGGAAATTGCAAATTGGAAATTGGGAATTAGAGAGCATCAGCGCTTGCGCCGCCGGCCGACAGGGTTCGCCGCCGCGGGCTTGATCTTTGCGGGGTCCTTCAGCACGGCCAGCACCGCCTGCGGATCGGGACGGTTTCGGAAATCAGGATCGACGGCTGCATATTGCACCACGCCGTCGGCGGCGATGACGTAGACAGCCGTCATGGGCATCTCGCCTGACTTGTCGCCGTTGCATTTGGCCAGGTCCACGCGGCCCTTGAGCATGTCCATCATCTCGTCGTTGAGAGCGTAGAGCAGCCCCCACTTGCGAGCGCCCAGGTTGCCCGGGTCGCTGAGTAGTTCGTAGTCCAGGCCCAGGTGGTCGGCCGTCTTGCGGTTGTATTCGACCGTCTGGGGGCTGACCGCCACGATGGCGGCGCCGGTCTTTTCGACCTCGCTGAGAATCTGCTGCATTGCGGACAGTTGGATGCTGCAGAACCGGCACCATCCGCCGCGGAACCAGACCAGCACCACCGGTCCGTCCTTGAGCAGGGTCTCCAGGGTCAGTTCTTTGCCATTGGTGGCCAGAGCGTCGAAGTCCGGCGCCTTGGCGGCGAGTTTGACAGCCCCGGCCGTCAGCGGCGCCAGGGCCGCTACCTGGGCGTCGGCGGCTTTGGCCTGCTCGGGCGTGGCCAGAGCGGCCCACTTGGCCCGCGCCTCGGCCAGGGCCTGCGCCATGGGCAGGTTCGACCGCTCGGGCGGCACAAAGGCCGTCGCCTCGGCGACCGGGGCGCCCGCGGCGCGCGGCGCGACGGGCGGTGGCGTTGCCGCGGCCGGCGATGCGGGTTGAGACGCCGCCGGCGATGACGGCGCGGGCTTCGTGTCGCGGCAGCCCAGCGGCCCAAGAAGAATCGCCGCCGCCAGCAGAACCGTGCCCCACCGTCCAGCGACATGGTTTGTCCGCATCATGTCAGGCTCCAGAGTTTTAGCCCGCCCTTTTGAACGTAAGTGTAATATATATCGAGTATCATCGTTAGTCCAAAAGGACTAAGGGCCTGGGCTGTGCCCGCGGCCGGGAGTTGTCTATTGTCTTCCATCATCATGTGTGTCTGCCTGTCACTGGCGGCTGGGACAGCCGATTCCGTCACGCTCTCGCACGGGGGGGTGCTGATGGGGCAGGTGCAATCGGTCACGCTCGAGATCGCCTCGCGGCCGCGCCAGATCTCGCGATCGGACATCCGCTCGCTGGCGATGGGCGTGCCGGGCGGCGACAGCACGGTGGTCGTGGGCGAGGAGGAACTCAGCGGAAAACTCCTCCGCATTGAGATCAAGACCGCCACCGCGACGACCACCGTCGAACGCGACATGATCCGCACCGTCGCCCTGGGCGACGTCGGCGGCACACCCTCGCGGGGCGTCGCCAAACGTCCCGCCCAAAAAAACGCCGCCGATCTTCTTCACCCCTTCAGCGACCGGATCACCCTCAAGAGCGAACACGTGCTGCACGCGGTGGTGGCCGCCGTGCAGTTCGACGACAAGACGTTCCTCCGCGGCGACATCGAGTCGCTCACCATCGGCGGGCGCAGCGATACGCTCAGGGCCGCCGGCGGCCAGAGACACCGCGGGCAACTCAAGAGCCTTCGCGTGCGCCTGGCCGTGGGGATCGTCGACCTCGACCGCTCGGAGTTCACCAGCGTGAAGCTGGCCAAGGCCTCAGCGGACAACCCCCCGCCCCCGCCGCAGTCGTCCGAACAGCCCACCGCCGAGCAGGCCAGTGCCCTGGCCGGTAACAGTGCCGCCAAAGACGCCTGCGCCGGAAAGGTCGGCGCCCTCAAGAGCGAGGCCTTGAGCAAGATCGCCGCCAAGTACGGTCAAGCGATGACGCAATTTGACGTCGACATCCGCATGGCCGAAACCGACGCCGCCCGGGCTCAGGAACGCGTCCAGGCCCAGCGGAACACCATCGAGAGCCTTCGCAAGGAGATGGACCGAACCCACTTCAGCCGCCGCGCCTCCTTCGAAAGCCGCATCAGGGAAGCCAATGCCAACATCAGAGCCGCCACCGACGTCTACCGCAAGGCTGCAGAGAAATACAGCAAGACCAAGGCCCAGAAGGAAAAACTCCAGGCCGCCCGAAAAGCTGACGAACAGGCTGTCGTGAGATGGGCCGACGGGTCGCTCACCGCCCTGGCCCAGATGCAAGCCAAGAACGGCTATCTCATCATGGCCGGCGTACCGCTGGATGCCTCCTCGCTCAAGTCCGGATACGAATCGCTGGTGACCGGGCCGCCGGCGATACAGGATGACGGCAAGCCCGACGCCGACGACGGAAAGCGACCCGTCAAGACGGATGCCGCACCTGCAGGCAAGAAATCCTCGAAGTAGTCCACCAGAGCGCCCCGGTGGCATGGCGACACGCGCAGCGGGTCGCCATGGGTGTGCGATGAGCCCGATAGATCAAGCCGCTGAGGTCGCTGAGGACGCTGAGGATGTGAAAAGACAAAACAACTTCTTACCTCTGCGACCTCAGCGACCTCAGCGGCTAATTTTGATCCCAGGATCAACGTCCGTCATCTCGGCGGGGAAAGACGCGTGCTAGGACACGATCTCCAGCAGGCGCTGGATCAATTCGATGTGGCGGTGTTTGTCGTCGCGGATGGATTCCAACTGGCTCTTGACCTGGGCGTCTGCGGTCTGCTCGGCCATGGCGGCGTAGGCGCCGGCGGCCTGCTGTTCCTGCACGAGAAGGTCCTGGAACTGCTCGGTCAACTGCTGATGCTGGAGATCAAGCATTGCCCCGCCCCCCGTCACTGACGTAGCGTCCGACCATCTGTCGGTGGCGTCGCGTGTCGGACTTGATGATTTCCAGGATGGTGTAGACTTCGGCCCGCTCTTCGCTTTCGAGGCATTCGCTATGGGCGATCTCGCGGCTGGTCGAGTCCAGCAGCGACACCAGCGCCGCTTCCTGGCGGTCGAGCCCGAGGCTGTCCACGTCACCCAAGATATCGGAACCATCCATGCGGAAATCTCCGTCGCCTGGCGCGCACGTGAGTTGGTTTTTACACATAGTAATTATCGGCGATTTGCCCGAAAAAGGCAACTGAAAATGCGCCCGGCGCACCGCAAAAAATCCCCGCCGAACCCTTGCGCGATGCGGAAACCGGCGGCGCGGGGAGAGAGTTTTGGCCCTGCAATCGGTGCGGCCGCCAGACGCGCCGCCCGCGGCGCGTCTGGAACGGCCTAACCAATGCCCGGGACTGGATTTGAACCAGCATGGGCAATTAAGCCCACCAGGCCCTCAACCTGGCGCGTCTGCCAATTCCGCCACCCGGGCGTCGACGCTGAACGTACAATAGTATGACCCCAGCGGTCGCGTGTCAAGAGAACCACCGGGCCAGGGCGGGAAAATGCACCCGAGGATCCTCGGGTGCGGATATGATGGTGTGCGGGTATTTTTCTTACGCCCGTTGACTTGTGTTTGGACATATTTATACAATGACTGATCTTTTGACCTTTGAACGATCAGTCCGCGACGTGATCGGAGATATGAATGGCTGCGCCACTTGAAGCGAGCATAAAGAAACTTCTCGACGACGGTAAGAGACGGGGATACATCACCTACGAGGAAATGAACGACGGGCTGCCCGAAGGGGCCGTCTCGCCCGATCGTCTCGATGCGCTGTTGATGACCCTCGACGAGATGGGTATCGAGCTCATCGACGAGGAAGAAGTCGGCTCGCGCGCCGCCCTCGCCCCCGACGCCCCCGAGGAAGACGAAGAGGTCATCGAAAAAGAGGAAGAGCCCCACGAGGAGATCGAGGCCGACACCCGGCGCATCGACGACCCCGTGCGCATGTACCTGACGCAGATGGGCGAGATCCCCCTGCTGACGCGACCGCAGGAAATCGCCCTGGCCCGCAAGATCGAGATGACGCGGATGCACTTCCGCCGACGCGTCCTCCAGAGCGACTACTGCATTCAGCAGGCCGTCGAGATCATCGCCCAGGTCCACACCAGCGATCTGCCCTTCGACCGCACCATGCGCATCTCGACAGCCGAGAACCTCTCCAAAGAGTCCATCATGGACCGCATGCCGGCCAACCTGGCCACCCTGAAGAAGATCATGGCCGCCGACCGGATCGACTGGGACATCTTCTGGAACCCCAAGAGCAGCCAGGCCGCCAAGGCCAAGGCCCAGCGCAAGCTCTGGAAACGCCGCCGCCGCGGCGCCAAGCTGCTGGAAGAACTCTCGCTGAGAACCAGCAAGATCCAGCCGCTGATGAAGAAACTCATGCACATCTCCGACAAGATCACCGAGTTGGAGCGGATGCTGGCGGCCGGGCCCGGCGGCGGCAACACGCAGGAAGACCTCGACGTGATGCGCGAGGAGCACGACGGCCTGGTGGACCTGGTGCTGGAAGAGCCCGAGACCCTGCGCGTGCGGGTCAAGAGCATCCAGCAGGTCTTCAACGACTACGAGCAGGCCAAGCGCGAGCTGTCCGGCGGCAACCTGCGCCTGGTGGTCTCGATCGCCAAGAAGTACCGCAACCGCGGCCTGAGCTTTTTGGACATCATCCAGGAAGGCAACACCGGCCTCATGCGGGCGGTGGACAAGTACGAGTACCGCCGCGGGTACAAGTTCTCGACGTACGCCACGTGGTGGATCCGCCAGGCCATCACCCGCGCCATCGCCGACCATGCCCGCACGATCCGCATCCCCGTACACATGATCGAGACGATGAGCCGCCTGCGCAACATCTCCAAGCGGCTCGTGCAGCAGCTCGGGCGCGAGCCGACGATCGAAGAGATCGCCGAAGAAGCCGGAATGGCCATCGCCGAAGCGCGGCGCGTGCTCAAGATCTCGCGACACCCCATCAGCCTCGACCGACCCGTCGGCGAGAGCGAAGACAGCTACTTCGGCGACTTTATCGAAGACGAGTCAGCCGAGAGCCCCATCGAGACGGCCGGCACGGAGATGCTCAAGGACCGCATCGAGGAAGTGCTCAAGACGCTGACGTACCGCGAGCGCGAGATCATCAAGCTGCGTTACGGCATCGGCGACGGGTACACGTACACCCTCGAGGAAGTCGGACGCATCTTCAAGGTCACCCGCGAGCGCGTGCGCCAGGTCGAAGCCAAGGCCATCCGCAAGCTCCAGCACCCCGTGCGGGCGAGAAAGCTCGAAGGCTTCCTCGACCGCAGCCACATGGGCGGGGATTGAAGCATTGGGAATTTCCAATTTGGAATTTCCAATTTCAAATTGAACAACAAAACAGCGGGCGTTCCTCGGGACGCCCGCTTGTGTTAAATGATGCTATTGAAGAACCGCTTGCGGTGCAGCGTTCGTTCTGAAAGGAAATCCAACATGCGACTGATCATCACACTCGGTCTCGCCTGCATCCTCACTGTCTCTTTCGCCGCAATCGCGCAAGACGCCACCACCAAACCCGCCACCGATCAACCCCCCTTCCCCGCCGCTGCGGCGGGCAAGACCATCAAGATCGCCGTCATCGGCGACGGGGCCGCTCGATTCTGGGAGCCACTGGGCAAGCTGCTGGGCAAGGGTTATGAGATCAAAAGCTTCTGCACCAACGACCACAGCGTCCTGCGCACGCAACTGCGGTCGGTCTGGAAGCGATATGAGTCCGTCAAGGCCCAGGCCTACCAGCCCGACGTCTTCATCCTGATGTTCGAGCACGCCGCCAGCCGCCCCAACACCTGGAACGCCGACAAGGGCCGATTCCCCGGCGACTACAAAGATTTCATCGCCCGCCTGAAGGGCAAGGCCCCCAACGCCCAGGTCTACATCTGCCTGCCCCCGCCGCTCAAACCCGACTGCAACTACGGTGTCAATGCCGAGAAGCTGACAAGCGGGGTCATCCCCGCCATCCGCAAGATGGCCGCCGACCTGAAGCTGCCCCTGATCGACACGTACACCCCGCTAAAAGCCAACCTCGACGCCTACGTCGGCGGTGACGGCGTCTTCCCGACGCCCGAGGGCGCCGCCTTCGCAGCCGCCATCATCTACAAATCCCTAACCGGCAAAGACGCCCCCACGGCCGCCAGCCAACCCGCCCCCGCGCCGCTCAAGTAACGGGCGTCTCCCGGCGAGGAAGGTCAGGGACACGCACAACGGAGTTGTGCGTGGCACCCGAACGGTATTGGGCGCAGTTCGACGCACACTCAGCGCATCATCGCTTGCGGATCTTCACGAGCGTTGGCGACGAGGGCCCGATTTTCTGGTCATGCGCATCGGCGTCCCATACAATGAGCAGCCGACGTAAGAGACGACGATGCTGCCGATTAAAACTGACTACCGGATGCGCAGGCGACCGTGGGTGAACTACGCGCTGATCCTGATCAACGTCGGCGTGTTCCTGGCCGGGTTCCACTTCGAGGGGCATCAGCGAGACTCCTATCGCCTGCTGCTGTATCCCCAGGCCCCGGAGCTGTACCAGTTCTTCACGTCGATCTTCCTCCACGCCGGATGGGGGCACCTGCTGGGCAACATGGTCTTCCTGTGGGTCTTCGGCAATGGCATCAACGACCGCCTGGGGCACCTGGGATACGCGGCGTTCTATATCGCCGGCGGCATCGTGGCCAGCCTGGGCTACCTGGCTCTGAGCGGGCAGGCGCCGGTGCTGGGGGCCTCGGGCGCCATCTCGGCGGTCACCGGGGCGTACCTGGTGCTGCTGCCCAGAACGCACGTGATGGTGCTGCTGGTGTTGCCGCTGATCATCCCCTTTGAAATCTCCAGCCTGTACTTCGTGCTGTTCTACTTTATCGAGAACCTGATCATGACCCTGGGCATGCTCGGGGCTGGCAGCGCCTCGACCGGCGGCGGGGTGGCCTATGCGGCGCACCTGGCCGGGGCGGTGTTCGGGATCGTGATGACGGCAGGGCTCCTGGCGGCGCGCCTGCTGCCGCGCGACGCCTACGACCTGCTGAGCCTGATCCGCCACGGGCGCCAGCGCGGGCGGTATCGCTCCATGGTCGCTGGCGGATACAACCCCTTCAGCCCCCCGGTCTCAGACGCCATCCGGCGACCGGCCGATGTCACCGGCGCACGCACCGAGAGCGGACAGGGCCCCGCCGCCCAGGAACTCGAACTGCGACGCCAGATCTCCCAGGCCTGCCTGAGCGGGCAGATCGAGCAGGCCGCCGCGGGATACCTCAAACTGGTGCAGATCGCCGACGACGCCGTCCTGCCCCAGCAGCAGCAACTCGACGTGGCCAACTGGCTGATGTCTACCAACGCCTACCCCGCAGCCGCCGACGCCTACGAACGCTTCGCCCGCCATCACGCCAGCTATGGCGACATGGGCGACATCTACCTGTTGCTGGGGCTGCTGTATGGCCGATATCTGCAGCAATACGACCGCGCGGAAGACTCGCTCAACCGGGCGGCTGCACTGCTGCGCGACCCCGGAAAAACGGAGATGGCCCGGACCGAACTCGATGCCCTCCGCCGTATGAAACGCCGTTGAGAGCCCCGACCATGCATGTGATTTCACTGCCTCCCGCTCCGATGCCCGAGATGATCATCCCCTGGCAGGGATGGAGCCTGGTGGTCGTCACCGTCGTCGTCGGCGTGTCGTTCCTGATCTGGGGCCTGCGCCTGCACCGGCTGCCTGCCTTGGTCGCCGGCGTGGCCGGCGGGTTCATCCTGGCCCCGCTCATGCAGCAATTGATCGGCTGGAACCCCCTGGCCGTCCAGATCGTCACCGTGGCGGTGGTGGCCGCCCTGGCGGTGCTGGTCACCCGCGTGAGCTGGGCGCTGTTCGCCACGGCGGTGGCTGGCGGAATCGCCTGGATTGTGCTGGCGATCAACCTTGGCGAATATACCGTGAACCCCGCCGAGGGCGACCTGCTCTCCTGGTTCGCCTACGTCTGGACGGGCCTCTTCGACCGCCAGCTCGTCGAGTCCACCTGGGCGACGCACCAGTCCATGCTGATCATCACGGTCGGACCGGCTGCCCTGGTCGCCCTCTTCGCCGGGCTGATCTTCCCGCGCCTGATCATCGCCATCCTCGCCAGCTTCATGGGCGCCGTGATGACGGTCGCAGCGTGCATCCTGGGGCTGTGGCTCATCCGCCCTGAAATGTGGCCCGACAGCATCAACGCCTGGCTGGTGATCGCCGCCGCGGTCGTCGTCGCCACGGTCGCCGGAACCATCTTCCAGTTCGCCCGCGCCGCCCGCGCCTCGGCCGCCGCAGCCGCCGAAAGCTAGTGCTCTGCCGTCTGCCCGCTCTTGTGGCCGGGCGGCAATGCTGCGATAACATAGTCGTCTTTGCCCCATGGAAGGTTCTAACATGAACTGCGACCCGGCAGTGCTGGCGAAACTGGACGAACTGATGGAGGCCATTCGCGGGTTTGACGATCCGCGGCGGGCGGGCGATCAGTGGAAGCAGGTCTTCAAACTTCTGCAGCAGACCGACCTGCCCAAGCCGCGCGTCACGCACGTGGTGGGGATGCGCGACGTGACCGGCGCCGCGGCGCTGATCGATCAGCTCCGAGCGCCCGCCGGCCCCGGCGGCGAAGCGCCCGCGGCTGGCGACGGCGGCGAACCGCCGGACCCCGAGACCTGCCGCCGGGCCATCAAGGCCTTCAAGAAGCGCGTCTCGCTGACGATGCTCGACGAGGAATCGAAGCTCGGCCACAGCCCGCTGACCAAGGGCGTCGACAGCCGCACGTCGCACGCGATCGCCCCGCCGACGGAGTTTCCCGCCGAGGTCTGGCGGGAGCTCGTGCGGCAGGGAAGGCTCAAGTACATCGGGCACGGGCTCTACGAGCTGGTGAAAGAGGATCATGACTGAGCGACACGACCTATCACGCCTGCCGGTGGTGCGGCTGAAATACGCTGAATACGGCCCCTTCCTCTTCCGCAATATGGTCGGCTTCGTCGACAACCGCACCAAGGACGGCGACCTGGTGGCCGTCATGGACAAGAACGGAAAGCCCTTCGGCTTTGGGTTCTACAACTCGCGTTCGCAGATCGCCCTGCGGATGGTGAGTTTCGGCCCCGAGGGCGTCGACGAGTCGGTCGTGCCGCGGCGGATTTCGCGGGCGGTGGCGCTGCGGCGCGAGCTGCTGGGCCTGGATGAAACGACCGACGCCTATCGCCTGGTGCATTCCGAGGGCGACGGCCTGAGCGGCCTGGTGGCTGACCGGTTCGGCAAGTACGTCGCGATCGAGTTGTTCAGCAAGGCGATGTTCCGCCGCCTGGAGCCGATCCAGGCCGCCATCGCCGCGGCGTGCCCGGGCGTCGAGGAGTTCGTCGTCCGCGCCGACGACGAGATCTGCCGCCTGGAAGGCTTCCGCCTGCCGCCGCCGGCCGAAGGGCGCGTCACGACGATCACCGAAAACGGCGTCAAGTTCGAGGTGGATCTTTCCGGCGGGCACAAGACCGGATTCTTCTGCGACCAGCGCGACAACCGCCTGGCGCTGACCGACTTCACCGCCGGCAAGAGCGTGCTGGACTGCTGCTGCTACAGTGCGGGGTTCTCATGCTACGCCGCAGGCGTCGGCAAAGCCGCCAGCGTGACCGCTGTCGATATCGACGAGGGCGCTCTTGCGACAGCGAAGCGTAACATGAAGCACAACCGCCTGAAGTTCGACCTCAAGCAGTCCGACGCCTTCGAGTTCCTGCGCCTGGCGCAGCGCGACAAGCGACAGTGGGACGTGGTGGTGCTCGACCCGTCCAAGTTCGTGCCCTCGCGCGAGGAGATGGAACGCGGCCTGCGGAAATACCGCGACCTGAACTCGCTGGCGGCCGGCGTCGTCGCACCCGGCGGGGTGCTGCTGACGTGTTCGTGCAGCGGGCTGGTGGGCCTCGATCAATTCATCGAGGTCGTCGCCCGGGCCTCGCACATGGCCCGGCGCGGCGTGCAGATCTTCCGGAGCAGCGGCGCGGGGGCAGATCACCCGGTGATGGCCGACGCTCCGCAGAGTTCGTACCTCAAGGCCATCTGGGCGCGGGTGGAATGATTCTGATTTCGGATTTGCGATTGCGGATTTCGGATTAGGAATATCGAATTGTTCTTTAATCCGCAATCCGAAATCCCCAATCCGCAATCCCCACTATGCATCCTGCGTCGTGCGGATGATGATGTCGTCTTGTTGCGTGCGGTCGAGGGACGTGAACTTCGCGCAGAACCCGCCCACGCGAACCACCAGGTTTTCATGTGCGGTGGGGTCCTGCTGGGCGGCCAGCAGCGTCTCGCGCCCGACGACGTTGACTTGGAGTTGCTGCCCGCCCAGGCGGAAGTACGTGGCGAACAAGTCGGCGACCTTACGATAGCCTTCCTCGCCGCGGCCATGGTCGAAGATCGACGGGCTGAGCTTGACGTTGAGGCACATCGCGCTGGTCCCAAGATTCTGCGGCAGACGTGCCACCGATCGCAGCAGCGAGGTGGGCCCCGACACATCGGCGCCCTGTGCCGCCCCGATCGAGTCGGCCACAGGCTTGCCCGTGTGGCGTCCGTCGGCTGTCGCGCCCAGACCCTGCCCATACCCGATGGCGCGGTTGAAGACGATCACGCCGCCGCTGTACGACCCGCCACGCCACGTGCCGATGCGCCGCAGGCAGCGGAAGTAGCACTCCAGCGCCCAGGCGGCGCAGGCGTCTACGCTCTCGATGTCGTTGCCGAACTTGCCCACGCGACGGGCGGCTTCCTGTCGCAGCGGCTCGTGGTCGGACCAGTCGCGATCCAGCACGGCGACCAGTTCCGCCAGCGTCAGGTGCCGCCGCTTGAAGACCAGTTCATCGATGGCGGCCAGTGAATCGCCCGTGTTGGCGATGCCCTGGGTGAGGAACTGTCCGTGATTGTAGAGCGGCCCGCCGCGTTTGATGTCGCGCCCCCGCTCGATGCACGGCTCGATGAACAGCGAGCGGAAGAGGTGCGGGCCGGTCCGCGCGTGCGTCTGCTGAAAGAGGTTGGCGTGGCGCGTGAGGATTCCCGTCACATGCTCGATCTGCCGCGCGAGCTGGGTCTGGAGAGTCGCCATGTCCGCGATCTGGTCGGCCGGCAGCGTTTCGGCGCCGACGAGTTTGCCCGTGACGGCGCTGCGCCCGGCGTGCAGGGCAAGCTCCAGGCATTTGGCCAGGTTCAACTCGCCGTCTTCGAGGCCCATGTGGCTCAGGCCCTGGATGTCGACCTGCGCGCAGCCGTTCATGGCGTAGTTGCGGGCGTGTTCGAGCGGGATGCCCAACTCGCACAGCGCCGGCACGAGCACCTCGTCGTTATAAAGAGCCGGCATGCCCGAGCCGCCGGCGATGACCTTCACGCAGCGCGCCATCAGCGCCGGATCGCTGCCGGAGAACAACCGCACCGAAAGGTTCGGCGCCTCGCGGCCGTGCTGGGCCTGAAGGTCCAGAAAGAGGTACGTCAACTCGTTGGCCGCGTCGCGCCCGTCGGGAGTCTGGCCGCCCAGGCACACGTTCCAGCTTCGGCAGGCGATGAACTTCTTCCACAGCGCGTCGAGGATCGGCCACGCCAGCCGCTGCCGCACGGCGGGGCTGTCAGCCAGCCTCATGTAATACGGATGCAGGAACTGGTCGATGCGACCGGGCGAGTCCGTGCCGTCGAGGGCATGGATCATCCAGAACAGTTGGACCGCCTCGAAAAAGTCGCGAGGCCGCTCGCTGCTGATGTGGCGGCAGGCGTCGGCGATGCGCTGCAGACCGAGCTTCTCCGCGGCTGCGGCGTGATGGGCGATATACGCCGAGATGCCGTCGCATATGTGAAGCAGCGCCGCATACCAGTCGGCGCTGACGGCCGCGGCGCGCGAGGCGTGGGCGGCGATCCAGGCCTTGAGGCCGCTGATCCCGTCGCGCAGGACGCGGTCGTAGCCGAGAATCGCGTGCCCGCCCCAGACGCCGCCCCAGCCCAGCGACGGCTCGGAGAGCGTCTGCAGCTCTGCGGGGGTGAACTGCTCCAGGCGAACCTGGTTGAACACGGCCCCGGTGGTGCGCGGGTTCCATAGCGCGATGGTCTCGCGGGCCTCGTTCTCCCACTCGCTGCCACGCAATTCCTGAGGCACTTCCCACGCGCAGCCCAACCCGCCTATGCTCAGCGACACCAGTGACCGTGAGTGCGGCATGGCCGCCAGCACATCGTCGCCGGCGACGATCGGCTGGCGCGCGGCAAACTCGGCGCCCAGCGCGCGGCCGAGGGCTTCATCGGGCCCAGCGCAGTCGAGCAGCGCGCGTGCGTGCTCTCGCGAGAAGGCAAAGTATTCCAGAGGATTGATGCTCATGGGTCCTTTTCCAGTCCGCCGCCGGATGCGGTGGCACATTATACCCGACGTTGCGTTGGTTGTCGGCAGGAGGGTGTGTATTATGAGCCCCATGACCAGCGTCATTATCAATCCGCGGCGACGAATCGGCCGGGTGCATCCGCACATTTTCGGCAGCTTCATCGAGAACCTCAACACGTGCATCTACGGCGGCGTGTACGACCCGTCGAGCCCGGCGGCAGACGCCGACGGGTTCCGCACCGACGTGATCGCGGCGGCGCGGGCCATGGGCATCTCGATCGTGCGGTTTCCCGGCGGGTGCTTCGCGCCGTTTTACCACTGGAAAGACGGCGTGGGGCCGCGGGCTCAGCGGCCAAGGACGCTTTACCGCAAAGAGGAATGGCCGGCCAATAACGAGTTCGGCACGGATGAGTTCGTCCTGTGGTGCCGCAAGGTCGGCGCCGAACCGTTCATCTGCGTCAACATGGGCTCGGGCACGCCCGAGGAGGCCCGCGACTGGGTCGAGTACTGCAACGTGCCATCGGGCAGCCGCTGGGCGGACCTGCGCCGCGCCAACGGGCATGACCAGCCGCACAACGTCAAGTACTGGGCCCTGGGCAACGAAATCAGCGGCAACTGGGAGTTTGGCCACGCCGAGACCCCCGAGGATTACATCCGCCGCACCCGCGAGTATTGCCGGGCGATCAAGCACATCGACCCGTCGGTCAAGCTCGTGCTGGCTGGGTCGCACTTCCCGCTGAACCACGCCCACGCCGACTGGAACCGCAAGGTCGTCGAGGAGCTCTGGGGCATGGGCGACTACATCAGCATGCACCACTACATCGGGCTGATGGGACGCAGCGGCTTCGGGGCTGGGCCGAGCTGGAAGGACCTGGGCCCGGTCAAGACGCACCTGCGCCTGAGCGAGTACATGATGGAGGTCGAGGAAGCCTTTGGTGTCATGCGGTCGGCCATCCGCCTGGTGCAGCACCGCAAGGGCTCCCTCGAGCGGCAATTTGGCGCGGCGCTGACGGAGTACAACCCTTGGTACCGCTGCTGGGGCGGCGATCCGGCGGCCGCGCTGGCCAAGCCGTACACCCTCTCCGACGCCCTGCTGGTAGCGGCGTACTTCAACGCGTTCATCCGCAATGCCGACGTGGCCACGCTGGCCAACATGGCACAACTCGTCAACGTGCTGCCTGCCCTGATGGCCAGGCCCGGCACGGCCGACTTCTTCCGCCAGACCATCTCGTACGCGCAGGAGATGTTCCTGCCCAACCGCGGCCGCTGGTCCGTCGACGCCTGGGCCGACGCACCGACGTACAAGGGCGAGTTCTTCCCGGAAGTGCCTTATCTCGATGTGTCCGCCAGCGTCAGCGAAGACGGCAAGACGCTCGTGCTCAACGTCGCCAATCGCGACGTGACCAACGCTCACGAACTGACAACCGACGTGCTTGGCTGTCGTATCGGCCCGATGCGCGGGCGGCTGTTGACGCACTGCGACATCGACGCCCAGAACAGTTTTGAGAATCCGACGGCCGTTGTGCCCCAGCCGTTCGACATCGCCCCGGGCGGCAAGATTGGTCTGCCTCCCACCTCGCTGGTTGTGCTGGAAGGCGACTTGTCGTAAGTGGGCAATCAAAATTCCCAGGAGATGTCTTCAGCGACGACGCGAGCCGGATTGCCGGCCGCAACGGTGCGGGCAGGGACATCCTTCGTGACAACGGCGCCGGCGCCGATGACCGCCCCGTCTCCGATGGTGACGCCTTTGAGGATCTTGGCATGGGCTCCGATCCACACATGCGCGCCGATCTTTATCGGAAGGCTGCGAGGCCTGCCTGTAATGCCATGAATATCCGAGTCGGTTATCTGTACAAGCCACGAGATAGCACAATTTGGGCCGATCGCGACGTGAGTGGAACAAAGTATCATCGTTCCTGGATTCAAGAAAGTATTATCACCGATAGTCAACTCGCCGCCACAGTGAATGATTAAGCCCTTGCTCAACCGCACATTTTCTCCAAACCGGCACTGAGCCGTCTTTCCCAGTTTAAGTTCCACGGCCGGATTTCCTGCAAGCCCCAAGTGGTTGCTGAACAAGCCTAACCCAACTTCCGCAGTTGGCGACGTAAGTGCTTTATTATCAAGGGCAGCGCCCTGAAAGTCTTCACTACATCGCTACGAAGCAGTCAGCGGCGGGGGCATGATCTTCATCCTCGACGGCAGGTT